>JAILOD010000200.1 GCA_024691015.1 Lachnospiraceae bacterium | reverse complement strand
GATAATAAAGGGTGATATAAAAGATGTGAAAGCCCTGTTTCCGGCTGCGGCTTTTGACGTGGTTACTTCAAATCCACCCTATATGAACGAGGGAGGCGGGCTTAAAAACCCCGATGAACCGAAGGCGATCGCCCGGCACGAGTTGAAATGTGATCTTGAGGATGTGGTGAGTGCGGCCGCATATCTGTTAAAACCCGGCGGAGCCTTTTATATGGTCCACCGCCCTCATCGCCTGAGCGATATCTTTGCTTCTCTTAAGGCAAATTCATTGGAGCCCAAGGTTATGAGACTTGTTTACCCGTTTGTAGATAAAGATCCAAACATGGTGCTTATAGAGGCCAGGCGCGGCGGAAGGGCTTTTTTAAAGGTTGAAAAACCCCTCATAGTTTATAAAGAAAAAAACGTATATACAGATGAGATATATGATGTTTACGGCTATTGACCGGTTAATATAAAGGAAACAGTATGGCAGGAAAGCTGTATTTGTGCGCCACACCCATAGGAAATCTGGGAGATGTGACGGGAAGGGTACTTGAAGCCTTGAAGGAAGCGGACCTGATCGCTTGTGAGGACACAAGAAACAGCATCAGGCTCTTAAATCACTTCGATATTCATACCCCGATGACAAGCTATCACGAATTTAATAAATATGACAAGGCCGATGTTCTTATAAAAGAGATGCAGGACGGAAAAAACGTAGCACTTATTTCAGATGCAGGAACTCCGTCTATTTCGGATCCCGGAGAGGTGCTGGTTCAAAAATGCATCGAAGCCGGAATTGAGGTAACCTCTCTTCCCGGTGCAAGTGCGGTTATAACGGCACTCACCTTGTCGGGCTTAAGTGCAAGAAGGTTCTGCTTTGAGGGCTTTCTTCCGAGAGATAAAAAGGAAAGGCTGGAAGTTTTAACGGAGCTTAAGAGTGAATACCGTACCACGGTTCTATACGAAGCTCCGCATCATCTTAAGGGTACCTTAAATGACCTGTATGAAAGCCTGGGTGAGCGGGAAATAGCCCTTTGCAGGGAGCTTACGAAAAAGCACGAAGAGGTCCTCAGAATGGGGCTTAAAGAGGCAATTGATCATTATGACAAAACCGAGCCGAAGGGTGAATTTGTCCTTGTTCTCAGTGGTGCCGATAAAAAGGCCGCTCTTTTGGAGGAGAGGGCAAAGGTTTTAGAGATTTCAATAAAGGAACATTTTGAAAAGCATCTGGCAGCGGGACTCGATAAAAAGGCCGCAATGAAGAAGGTGGCTGAAGAAAGGGGCATCCCGAAGCGGGAGGTTTATAACAGTTTACTGGAGGTGAAGGAAGATGAATAAAAAAATAATCTGTGCACTTTTGATTTTATGTATTATGGGTATCCTTACAGCCTGTGCGGAAAAGAGCAAAGGTGGGCTGACCGATCCGGTGGAGCTTCCGGATGGTGAAGAACCCAACGATCTGATCCTTGACGGGAATAATGATACACAAAGCGGGAGCGTAAGCAGTGAAGACAGTGCAAAGACAGAGGAGGTAAATGTGCAGGGCGATATTAAAACGGTGGCAGATGCCGTAAACAAATTCGATCATGACTTCTTTCAAAAGGCAGCAACCGATAAAAACCTGTTTTATTCTTCCTACAGCCTGTTAAATGCCCTTGCGCTTCTGGATAATGCGGCTGAGGGTGATACAAAGGCCGAGCTTGAAGAGGTTCTCGGGATCACGGATATAGCAGCCTTTAACAGTTCCATAAAGGAATATCTAAAAAAGGGCCAGAACGAACAGGCGCGTGTGAGCACCGCAAACGGGATCTGGGTCAGCAAGGAGGCTCAGTTTGCCCCGGAATACGAGAGCGAATACAAACCGCTTGCGGAGGAATATTTCGAAGCGGTCATTAAAGAAGCCGATTTTAAGAACGATCTTGACGGTGTAAAAAAGGATATATCCGGCTGGGTTTCGGATAAAACCGAAGGGATGATAGGTGATTACACGCCGTTATGCGATGAATCAACGATCGTGGATATAGTAAATGCCGTTTATTTTTACGGAGAATGGCAGAAGAAATTTGATGCTTCCGATACGTATGACGGCGATTTTAACGGCTTGAACAAGACTTCGAATAATGTAAGTCTTATGAGGATGGATGATAAGCATTTCAGGTTCACAGAGGATGAAAACGGTATCAAAGCCATAGCGCTTCCCTACGGCGACGGCAGTAAGGAAATGGATATTTTTATTCCTGCGGATGGTCAGGAAAAGAATATTGTCGAGCTGATGAAGGGGCTTGATGCAGCGGCTGAACAGGCGCTTATCGAAAAGCTTAATTCTGCGGAAGAGGAAACTATCTCAAAGGTTATCATTCCGAAATTTACTTTTGATAATAAAATAGACAACCTTAGCGACATACTTAAGGAAATGGGTATAAAGTCAGCATTCGAGAATAAGAATGAATTCACAAAGATAGCGCAGGATCTTGTTGTTTCGGATATCGGACATAAGGCAAAGATCGAGGTAGACGAAGAAGGCAGCAGGGCTGCAGCTGTCACTGAGGCTATGATGAATCTCACTTCCGTAGCGGAAAGCGATCGCAAGCTGGAATTTATTGCGGATAAGCCTTTTGTATTCGTTATCAGGGATAAAGATAATAATTTGATCTTGTTTAGGGGTATGATTACAGAATTATAACGTGCGATATTGAAAAAAATCGCACAAATCCGCATAAATAAGCGAAAAAATGGCAAATATGCCTTGACAAGCATATAAAAAACCATTATAAATATGGATAGCGGCAGAAAGCCGTATAATAACAGAAAACTCATGTCAAGAGGAGGAGTTCACACGATGAACAAGACAGAATTAGTTGCAGCAATCGCTGACAAAGCAGATCTTTCAAAGAAGGACGCAGAGAAGGCTCTTAAGGCTTTTACAGACACAGTATCAGAACAGCTCAAGAAGGGTGATAAGATCCAGCTCGTTGGCTTCGGAACATTCGAAGTTACAAAGAGAGCAGCAAGAGAGGGCAGAAATCCCCAGACTAACGAAGTTATGAAGATTCCTGCATCAAAGGCACCTAAGTTCAAGGCTGGTAAGGCTCTTAAGGATCTTGTAAACAAGAAGTAATTCGATCTTGAATTAACTAAAAATTTTTTCAAAAAGAACCGTGATCGTCGGATTGCGGTTCTTTTATTATCAGGGAGATAAGATGAGACTTGATAAATATCTTAAAGTATCGCGTCTGATAAAGAGGCGTACCATAGCAAACGAAGCCTGTGACGCCGGAAGGGTCAGCTTAAACGGGAAGGTGGCAAAGGCCGGGAGTGAGGTCAAGGTCGGGGATGTCATCGAGATCACCTTTGGAAACAAGACCGTAAAGGCAGAGATCACGGAGATCAAAGAAACCGTGAGAAAAGGCGATCCGGAGCTTTTTAAGTATCTGTAAAACATAAAAATTTCAACGTGAGACGCAAATTCCCAAGATATAGTGGTCAATATCCGCAAATCCACTGTATATGCGGCTTGACGACACAAGCTAAATCTGTTAAATTTATGTTAACATAAGTTTATAAATAATTTAGCTTTTCTTAACGGTGGGTTTATGAGACAGCTTCAGGGAAAAACATTCCGAAACAGGAATAAAAAAGAGAAAAAACAGAATGCACTTTCCTTTATTCTCATAACGGTTGTAATGGGTATGCTTCTGGCAGGCCTTTCTGTCGATGGCATAAAGATAAGCCGCCACATAGATGAGTTAAAGCAGGAAAAGGAAGAGCTGGATTCTATGATCGCTCAGGAAAAGACCGAGGAAAAGAATCTTAAGCAGCTCAGGGTTTATGTTACAACAAACGAATTTAAAGCCAAGACGGCGGAATCATCCATAGGGATCGTTAATGATGATGAGATCCTGTTTATGACAGATGACACTAAGTGAAAAAGTTTATGAATACATAAAACAGAATAATATGATCCCTGCAGGCAGCAATGTACTGTTGGGGGTATCGGGAGGAGCAGATTCGGTGTGCCTCCTTTTTTTACTTCGGGAATTAAGGGAAAAGCTGTCATTTTCCCTGAAGGCGGTTCACGTGCAGCACGGTATCCGCGGCGAGGAAGCTCTAAGGGACGCGGATTTTGCAAAAGAGCTCTGCGAGCGGGCCGGTGTGGAGTGCAGGGTTATTGATGTTGACGCACCCGCCTATGCCCGCGAAAACGGCCTGTCTATTGAGGAGGCCGCCCGGATATTAAGATACAGGGTTTTTTACGAACAGGCCGGGGATCTGATAGCAGTGGCCCATCATGCGGATGACCTGGCGGAAACCGTGCTCTTTAATCTGATAAGAGGCAGCGGGGTAGCCGGGCTTGGCGGAATGAGGGAAAAGCGCGGACGCATCATCAGGCCGCTTTTATGCACGGACAGGGCCGGAATAGAGGAATATCTGAAGGAAAAGGGCCTTACGTATGTGACAGACAGCACAAATTTTGACACAGAGCTTTCCAGGAATGCCATAAGAGCTGAAGTGATACCTGCCTTAAAGGGCATAAACCGGGCCGCTGTGGAGCATATAAATTCCACCGCTGCGATTATGAGGGAGACGGAGGATTTTCTGGAAGGCGAGACAGATAAGGCTTTTGAGAGGGCGCTGGTAAAGGACGGGGATAGGATCGCACTTTCGGTGAGTGCGCTGAGTCAGGAGCATCCATTAATTGCAAAGCGGCTTATCCGTTTATGTGTGGAAAAGGCCTGCGATTCCTTAAAGGACATAACGGCGCGTCACGTGCTGGATATATATGCGCTTATGGACAAAAACAGCGGGAGTCGCGTGAATCTGCCGTATTTAGTTACGGTGAGGCGCGAGTTCGATCGGCTGGTGTTTTACACGGAATTTACGGAGACGCAGAGTTTTCTGCCGGCGGAAGGGCTTATTATCCCGTCAGAAGGGAAGCTTGAGACAGCGAGCTTCTATCTGGAATGCTCTATTCTGGAAATGAGTGACGCCATAGATTACAAAAAAAATCAAAGATATACGAAATTCTTTGATTATGATAAAATAGGAGACAGTTTACGGTTGAGGACCAGGCAGAGCGGGGACCGTATTTCGGTAAAAGGCGGCAGCAAAAAGCTGAAGGATGTCTTTATAAATGACAAGGTTCCTTTGGATGACAGGGGCAGTATTCCGCTCGTGGCAGACGGGGCCGATATAGTCTGGGTCATCGGCGGCCGTATGGGAGAACAGTATAAGATAGGGGAAAATACAAAGAAAGTATGGAGAGTTGAATATCATGGCAGACAAAATTGACGTTTTGATTTCTGAAGAAGATGTTAACAAAAGGATAAGAGAGCTCGGAGAGACCATCACTAAGGACTACAACGGTGCACCTATCACCGTTATCTGCACCTTAAAGGGTGCCGCTCCCTTTGCCTGTGAGCTGATAAAGCGCATAGACCTTCCCGTGGAGCTTGAATTCATGAGGGTCTCCAGTTACGGAAATGCCTCCGAGTCAAGCGGTGTAGTTAAGATCGTACAGGATCTGGACGCTCCCATTGAGGGTAAAGACGTTCTTATTGTGGAAGATATCATCGATTCGGGAAATACCATGTCCTATCTTATGAAGATGCTTGCTGTGCGCAAGCCCAAGAGCCTTAAGCTTTGCAGCCTGTTAGACAAGCCCGACCGCAGGGTTGCACCCGTTAATATCGATTATAAAGGCTTTGAAATACCGGACGTATTCGTGGTGGGCTACGGTCTGGATTACGCCCAGAAATACAGAAACCTTCCCTTTGTGGGAGAAGTTAAGGAGATTTAAAAGTGGACAATTCACCCAACAATTCCTCAAGGAACTCGCTGGTATACATACTGGTGATCCTTGCGGCGATAGTTCTGATCTACGGCATCAGCACCCGTATAGCTTCGGGGGACAATTATTCCTATGCGGAGTTTGAGCAGGATATTGAGAGCAATACCATTGCAGGAATAGAGCTCAGGCCAAATTCCGAAACGCCAACGGGTACCGTGGTCGTTACCTTAAAGAGCGGCCTGATAAGGCGTCTTCATGTATCGGACATAACCGCCATGGAGGAAGAGCTAAAAACGAAGTATCCTCTCTACACCGAGGCCGAGGTGGCCCGCGAGAGCTGGGTATTATCATACATCCTGCCGCTTATTATCGGCGTGGTCGTAGTATTCTTCCTGTTTTCCATGATGAGCGCCGGCGGTGGAGGCAACGGCAAGATGATGAATTTCGGAAAAAGCCGTGCGAAGCTTGCAATGGAGGGCGACGTCAAGATAAGGTTCGGTGATGTTGCCGGTCTTAAAGAGGAAAAAGAGGATCTTGAGGAGATCGTGGATTTCCTGAAGGCTCCGGGTAAATATATTCAGGTTGGTGCAAGGATTCCCAAGGGTGTGCTTTTAGTGGGCCCTCCCGGAACAGGTAAAACCTTACTTGCCAAGGCAGTTGCCGGTGAAGCGGGCGTTCCCTTCTTCTCCATTTCCGGTTCGGATTTTGTTGAAATGTTCGTCGGCGTGGGTGCTTCCCGTGTGCGTGACCTTTTCCAGGAGGCTAAGAAGAATTCGCCCTGTATCATTTTTATCGATGAGATAGATGCGGTTGCGCGCCGCAGAGGTACGGGTCTTGGCGGCGGCCATGATGAAAGAGAGCAGACCTTAAACCAGCTCCTGGTTGAAATGGATGGTTTCGGTGTTAACGAGGGGATAATCGTTATGGCGGCGACCAACCGTGTGGATATTCTGGATCCCGCTATCATGAGGCCAGGTCGTTTCGATCGTAAGGTTGGTGTCGGAAGGCCCGATGTTAAGGGTCGTGAGGAGATTTTACTGGTTCACGCCAAGAATAAGCCTCTCGGTGATGATGTTAATTTAAAGCAGGTGGCGCAGACCACGGCCGGCTTTACGGGTGCGGATCTTGAGAACCTGATGAATGAGGCTTCGATCTATGCGGCAAAATCCGACAGGAAATATGTGGTGCAGGAGGATATCCGCAAGGCTTTTATCAAAACGGGTATCGGCTCGGAGAAGCATAGCAAGGTTATTTCGGATAAGGAGAAGAGGATCACGGCTTATCACGAGGCCGGGCACGCCGTTCTTTTCCACGTTCTGCCCGAGGTTGATGCGGTCTATACGATTTCCATCATTCCTACCGGCGAGGGGGCAGCGGGCTATACAATGCCGCTTCCTGAAAATGACGATATGTTCATGACGAAGAATCATATGCTTGAGGATATCACCGTATTCCTGGGCGGTCGTGTTGCGGAGGAGATGTTCTGCGATGATGTGACAACCGGTGCTTCGAATGATCTTAAGCGTGCTACGAAGGAAGCGCGGAATATGGTTACAAAGTACGGTATGAGTACCGAGATCGGTATGGTCAGCTATGATGATGACGATGAGGAGGTTTTCATCGGGCGTGATATGGCTCATCCGCGTGCACATTCCGAGGTTACTGCGGGCGAGATCGATGCTGAGGTTAAGCGTATTATGACCGCCTGCTATGACAGGGCGAAGAAGCTTATCGGGGAAAACAGGGATGCGCTTATTCGTGTTGCGGAGGAGCTTATCAAAAAGGAGAGGCTTTCGCGTGAGGAATTTGAGAAACTTTTCGATAACATCCCTTTGACCGATGGTGAAAATGTATAATTTTTTCGGGGGAGGCGTTTAAATTTTGGTAGGTCTATATATTGAGGATTTCGGCCCGTAATGCTATATTATTTGCGTACCCCCAATACATGATATAGTTTTTGAACTATACCTTAAAAGAAAAGAAATACCTTCTCCAAAACACCCGACGCGAGTCGGGTGTTTTACTTTGTGCGGAGTGTTGTGCAACGTGTTGGTTCCCAGGCGGAGTCCCGGTTGCTTTACGATCAGGTTTTCGCACGGCGATGCAACGTGTTGGTTCTCAGGCGGAGTCCCGGTTGCTTTATAATCAAGTTTTCATCCTGCGATGCAACCCGTTATTTCCCAGCTGGAGTCCCGGTTGCTTTACAATCAAGTTTCTCCCTCACGATGCAACGCATCTGGCCGTAGCCGGGACCTCGGTTGCATCACAATCATTTTTTCCGTCTGCTATGCAACGCACTTGGCCGTAGCCAAGA
>JAILOD010000133.1 GCA_024691015.1 Lachnospiraceae bacterium | reverse complement strand
ATAAACATGAAAAACGCAAAGAGAACAGACGGTATAGGTGAAGCATACCTGAAAAGCTCCGTACCGTTATACCACTTTGTATCAAGGATAGGATAAGGTACGCCATTCATCCAGCTATCATACATCGCAAGACCCTGGTGGATGTGAAAATATACGTTGTCTCCCGATGGGAATTTACCGTTATCTATAAGAATACCGCTTAGTATAAAGGCGATCAGAACCGTGGTGATCACAGTTGCCACAGGTACGATAAGGTCCAATATGAAGATTAAAGCTGCTTGTTTTCTTGTCATTCCCCTATCCCGTTATTGATTATCCTGTTTATCAGATCATCCATCGATGCATTTATACCTTCATTATTATCCGGATTCTTTTTTACAGGACCGGGCACGGAAGCACCTGTATCGACATGTGTGACCAGTCTGTTCTCGGCTTCCCTGTTACTGCGTACAAGATTTTCTCCGGCAGTACGCACCTTCTCATCCTCAAAGGTATAAATATAGCTTCTTGTGGGTGTTTCGCTTCCCTCAACCCTTATTACCAGACCACCCAGGTCTCTGATTATCTTATAGATCTCAGGTGCAAAATAATCCAGCATACTTTCAAGCGTAGGTATTATCAGATCAAAGGGCTCAAGTTCATTTACTACCCTGTCCTGATAAGGTGCGATAAAAGCGGTAATACCTCTCTCAAAATCGTTAAATTCCATGTAACGATTCCTGTCGATCAGTATATCAACAGCAAATTCCCAGGTATGCGGATGAATTTCGCCTTTCTTATTGTTAAAAATAACATAATGGCTGGCATTCAGATAAAATTTAAATCTGTATTCACGAAAAACGTTGCCCTTCATATACTCACCCCATTGACCACATCTTAATCTCTAAATATGACTTAAAGCTCTCGACCACAGACTCCCTGTCTATAACTTTATTGATAAGCTTATATCCCACAAGCTTGAAATCGGTTTCAAGCGCTTTAAGCTTCTCTGTTTTCTTTTTATCCGACTTCATTGACAGTATAAGAAAAGCCTTATGATCTTTATCCTCGAAACGGATATCCTGCTTTGTAAGCATCTTATCCAGGGCTTCCCAAAGATCCGTTCTCTCACCCACATCCTTATATGAATAAATAAAATATCCTATAGGAAGCGCTGACCTGTTTCCCAGCATTCTTCCAAGAAACTCCGGGGCCAAGGATATATCGAATATATCGTTGTCGGAATCGTAGCTTACCTCACCTTCGTTCTCCAGCTGTCTGTTCAGCTTGATGATCTTACCGTTAAGGTCGCGGTTCTCGGTCTCGGTATCGCTGAGCCTTTCCTCTATCTTGTTATAAGTACCTGCAGCCACTATAGGGAGAATATAGAACAGGAAGAAGACAGCAAGCATCAGAACGGACAACTCTACTTTTGCCTCCAGAAACTCGTTATTATCCATAAGCACGCTTCTGTTGGTAAGCAGGCAAAGCTGATATTCTTCTCCGTTGTAATTAAATCTAACTCCGCTGGCAACGTAGTCTTTTCCGTTTAGACGGATCTCACTGTGAGTAACGACATTAAGACGAAGCTGTTCTATAAAACGATGTGCAGTCTTATCAGAATAATAAGCATCTGTATCATAAGCTTTGTATTTATTGGTCTCCAGTGTATCCTTTATAAAAAGAAGGTTTTTATCCTGTGTAAAGGTCCAGTACCTGTTGGTAGAAGCATCCAGAGTCGATAAAATATTCTGGATGATCTCCTGATTGGAACGGTTTTCCTTCAGGTTGATCTGGTCGATAACCAGCTGAACATAGCTGTCCTGCTGGGTTGCGCATACGCTTACAATCCCGTCTTCATATCTGTCCATTGCGGACTTTGTTATAAAAAGTATAATACAAAGAAGCCCTGTCATTACCAGCGTAACGGCAGCCATACTTATCTGTTTATGCTTTTTCCTCATCTACATTTACTGCCTTTCTTAATTTTCCCACCCAGGCCGTACTGCGCTTAAGCTCTTCTTTCAGCGATTTTATAAAAGAGCTCCATTCGTCCGTCAGAGTCAGTGTCTTCCAGGCACTAGTGGTATTAATGCTGTTTAAAATACCCGCCATACGAACAAAGAACAATACAGCATTAAACAAAGGCAGGAGTGAGACTACCCACCATTGTTTTTTATAATATCTCTGCAGCGATGGAAACTTATTCATAAAAATATAAATGGAGATATAATACAGATAACTTATTATGACATAAGAGACCATCATAAATATCGTTGAAAAAGCTATCATCTTAACGGCATAACCCATAACGGCCAGGCAGATAAGTGCCAGATACCAGATCATTCTGGGAAATGCAAAGGTATGGTCATACATAAGCGTGCGGACATTGACATCCTTTAAAATCCTGCCAGGTCTGAAATCCTTTGAATCAAAGAGCTTTGCAACCTCAAGACTTCCCCTCTGCCAGCGTTGCCTCTGTGTGTAAAGCTTATTGACACCCTCTATGGGGCCTACAAGATAAAGCGCCGCATCACACATCTTAACCTTCTGATGCTGCAGATATTTCATTTGAAAGGTGATCTGCGTATCCTCCGCTATGGTAAATGTATCGTACATTCTGGATTTTAAAACCGCACTTTTCTTGAAAGCACTGAAGGCTCCCGAAAGAGTATAAACCTCTCCCTTTTCGGAAGCATAGCTGCGCCCGGCCAGAAAGGCCTGGGCATATTCTACAAACTCCACTCTTCGAAGCAGCTTTGAGAAGAAGTTTTTGTATTCCTCTATCTGCTCGGGAATGGTGAGAATAGCTCCTGTCATACAGCCAATGGACTGATCTTCTTCGAAGGTATATACCATGTTCTGCAAAGCCGTTTTCTCAAGCATTCCGTCGGAATCTATATTAATGATATATTTTCCCGTACTGTTATACAGTGCCAGATTAAGGGCTCTTGATTTTCCCTGCTCTGCGTTAAGCCACTGCATCCTGAGCTCCGGAAAATCCTTCTGTGCTCTCGTATACACCTTAAAGCTGTCATCCTGGGTATGATTATTAACCAGGAATATCCTCATCTTATCATTGTCGTAAGTGGAATCATTTACTGATTTTATACATCCGTACAGTGAATCCGAACTGTTATATACAGGAATGATCAGAGTGATCTCAGGATCTGCCGCCGGAGTCGGCGGAACATGATTCTTTATTCTCTTTTTCATCAGCATTATCGCCGAACCGAATGAAGGCACGAGCTCCATTATGAACGGGATAATGATCCAGGCTCCCCAGAATATAAAGGAGCTGAACCAGGTTTGAAGTTCAGGCATTATTATCCTCTTTTTCCGTGTTTAATTCCTTGTTTTCTGATGTTTCTTCCTTAACTGTAACTGTAACTGTGCTGTCGACTTTTGCTTCGCCCGCTTTATCGTCGTTCTGTGTCTCTTTCTTATTGTCCTTCTCTTCTTCCGTTTTATCCTTCTTTTTATTATAAGAGAAGCTTCCCACCTTCATTCGCACTACCTGTGACTTGGTGAATACA
>JAILOD010000122.1 GCA_024691015.1 Lachnospiraceae bacterium | reverse complement strand
AGCGGGAATGATAATAACCGGAGTCTTATGTTACGAGCTGATCTCAATGGTAGTAGATAAAAACAACCTGCACGACATAGACAGCTGGTTTCTGTTCAGATATCTATTCAAGGCCTGCATAGCTGTTATATTGGTGTCCCACACAACAGACATAGTAATGGGGATCTTCGATATAGGAGGACATGTAACCGCCGCAGCAGGAGGTCTCATATACGGAAGCGCAACGGTAAACATCGGACCTACATTATTATCCATGTATTCCGGTCAGCTATCGACTATGGATATAGGAGAGCTGTCCGGATTAGGGATTCAGTTATTTATAGCAAGCTTTATGCTTCAGATAATGTCGATCTTAATCATTGTAATAATCTTCGGACGAATGATAGAGATATATATCTACATATCGATAGCACCGCTTCCGATGGCAACACTTACAAACAGGGAGTGGGGAAGCATAGGGACCAACTATATAAAAGGACTTGCGGCACTGGCCTTCCAGGGCTTTTTCATAATGATCTGTGTAGGGATCTACTCGGTACTGATCTCATCAGTCACGGTAAGTACAGATCTGAACGCAGCTCTCTGGTCAGTAATGGGTTATTCACTGCTGCTTATCTTTTCACTGTTTAAGGTCGGATCGGTAAGCAAGGCAGTATTCGGAGCACACTAAGGAGGGGATATGGCTATATCGGTAAACGTACCAAAAAATCTGTCGGGAATAAAAACGAAGGTGGCATTAAATCTGACCAAACGCCAGCTCATCTGTTTTTCGATGGCTGCAGTAGCCGGCATTCCGGTATATCTTGCAACAAGGAAGCTCATCGGAACAGAGACCTCGGCATTTCTTATGATAGCGGTTATGCTGCCATTCTTTTTCGTCGCAATGTATGAAAAGGACGGCAAACCGGCAGAGAAGATAATAAAGCTTATGATCCGGCAGAAGTTCTTAACACCGGGGATAAGAAGATACAAATCGGAAAACCTGTTCAGAAAGCTTGAAGAACAGGAAAAAATGAGAAAGGAGGTAAGAAAACTTGAAGCAAAAGCAAAAGTCCGGCTTTTCATTATTTAGATTATTCACCGGACTGACGTTTAAAGAATGGAAGAGGCTTAAGGAATTAAAGGGAAAGCTAAAGGGAACGGACAGTGAAGCAAAAACATCCAACACATCACAGAAAACCATAACCTTTGAAAGGATGTATCCTGATGGGATATGCAAGGTAAAAGAAGGGTTTTACACAAAGATGGTAGAGTTTGAAGATCTGAACTACGTGCTTCTTGACGTAAACGAACAGGCAGAAGTCCTGGGCCTCTATTCGCAGCTTATAAACTATTTTGATCCGGATATTTCATTTCAGATCTTTTTATTTAACAGAAGAGCCGGAAGAGATTCCCTTGTAAAACGCTTTGTGATACCGATGCAGATGGATAGATTTGACAGCATCAGAAAGGAATTTTCCGGGATCCTTAAGAATCTCTGTTCAAAGGGAAACAACGGGATAATTAAGAGTAAATACCTGATCTTTGGAATAGAAGCGAAGGAATTAAAGGAAGCCAGAAGTAAACTGAATAATATCGAAGCGGATATCATAAGGAATTTCGCCAATATCGGAACGATAGCAAGGGAAGTGGACGGAAAGGAGCGACTTAAGCTGATCCACGAGTTTTATCACCAGGATAACCTTGAACCGTTCCGTTTTTCGTTTAAGGAAATGTCGGTATCGGGAAAATCGGAAAAGGACTATGTTGCACCATCAGGCTTTGATTTCAGATTCCCATCAAGAGTAAAGAGCGGAAGAACGTATGGCAGCATCCATTACCTGGACATCATTGCACCGCAGATGAATGACGAGCTCTTAAAGAGGCTGCTCGATATTGATTCCAACATTTCAATCTCAATGCACATGCAGACGATGGATCCGGTAAAAGCCATAAAGATGCTTAAGGGAGCGATCTCAAATATCCAGAAGATGAAGATAGAGGAACAGAAGAAGGCAGTAAGAGGCGGGTATGACATGGATATCATTCCGCCGGACATTGTGACCTATGAAAAGGATACGTTAGAGCTTTTGTATGACCTAAACAGCAGCAATCAGAAGCTTATCAGGATGACATTCATAATCGGATGCTTTGGAAGAAACATAAAGGAAATGGAGAACCTGACACAGAGAGTATCGGGAATAATCCAGCAGGCCAACTGTGAACTTCGCTGTCTGCAATACCTTCAGGAGCAGGGCATCAATGCACTATCTCCGATCGGTATAAACGAGACGGGAATAGAAAGGGTGCTCACAACAAAGAGCACGGCGATCCTTATTCCCTTTAACACTCAAGAATTATTTATGGAAGGCCAGGCGCTCTACTACGGCCTCAACGCTCTTTCCAACAATATGATCCTAGCCGACAGAAAGAAACTAAGAACTCCGAACGGAGTGATACTGGGAACTCCAGGATCCGGAAAGTCATTCAGCGCAAAAAGGGAGATCCTAGGGACCTTTCTCGTAACACGGGATGACATCCTGATCTGCGATCCGGAGGGAGAATATTTCCCGCTTGTCGGAGCCTTGGGCGGAGAGGTTGTAAGATTATCAACCAATTCAAGGGATTATCTGAATCCTATGGATATCCAGATATCA
>JAILOD010000075.1 GCA_024691015.1 Lachnospiraceae bacterium | reverse complement strand
TATCAAAAGAAGATATTCTCTACGCAAAAAGAATGAATATGGCGATAAGGCTTCTTGCCACAAGCAGGAAGGCTGAAGACGGCAGGGTATTTTCAATGGTATCTCCATTTATGGTGAATTCATCAAGCCCGCTCTACAACGTAAACGGTGTGTTCAATGCGGTATTCATTCATGGCGATATGCTTGGAGATTCAATGTATTACGGCTCGGGTGCTGGCAAGCTTCCTACAGCAAGCGCAGTTGTGGGAGACGTGGTGTTATGTGCCAGAAACAAGGGCAAAACCGTGATGACCTTTAATTCAAACGAGAAGCTTTCCCTTGCGGATATAGCAGAGGACAGCAGAAGATTTCTTATAAGAATTCCTAAAGAAGAGCTGGATGAGGCGGTTATCAATTTCGGTAATTGCGAGATCATAAGAATAGAAGAGCTTTCGGGTGAAGTAGGTATCGTAACCGGAGTACTGACCGAGAAGGAATTCGAAGAAAGATCAAAAAAGATAGGATCGATCATCAACAGGATCAGGATCAAATAACGGTAACTGTAATTTTATAATAAAAAGAGGACAAAGAAATGCTGGTAGTAAAAAAATTCGGCGGCACGTCAGTCGCTGACAAGGAACGGATCTTCAATGTAGCCAGAAGGTGTGTGGAAGAATACAAAAAAGGCAACGGTGTTGTCGTAGTACTTTCCGCTATGGGTAAGATGACAGATGTGCTGATCGATCAGGCAAAGGACATCAACCCCAACCCTCCCAAAAGAGCAATGGACATGCTTTTGGTAACGGGAGAACAGACCTCGGTCGCACTTATGGAAATGGCCATGGATGTACTGGGAGTACCCGCCATATCCCTTACGGCTTTTCAGGTTGCCATGCATACCACAAGCGTATACAGCAACGCAAGGCTTAAGAGGATCGATACCGAAAGAATAAGACATGAGCTGGAGCAGAAAAAGATAGTCATCGTAACCGGTTTCCAAGGCGTAAATAAATATGATGATTACACCACGCTGGGGAGAGGCGGATCAGACACAACTGCTGTTGCACTGGCTGCAGCACTCCATGCGGACAAATGTGAGATATATACCGATGTAGACGGCGTTTATACGGCCGATCCCAGGATCGTACCGCAAGCCAGAAAGCTGAATGAGATTTCATATGATGAAATGCTCGATCTTGCGACACTCGGTGCGGGTGTTTTGCATAACAGGTCGGTTGAAATGGCAAAAAAATACGGCGTAGAGCTGGTTGTACGTTCAAGTCTTAATACAAATGAAGGAACCGTTGTCAAGGAGGTAACAAAAGTGGAAAGAATGTTGGTTAGCGGAGTTGCAGCAGACAGGAATGCAACAAGGATCTCGCTTATAGGTTTAGAGGACAGACCGGGAGTTGCTTTCAAACTCTTTGATATTATTGCAAAGGCAAATATCAATGTAGATATGATCCTTCAGTCAATAGGTCGTGACAACAAGAAGGATATATCCTTTACCGTTGATGAAAATACGGCAGATGCAGCATTAAAGGTAATAGAGGAAAACGAAAAATCCCTTCGTTACGAGAAGGTAAGCGTTAAGAAGAACGTGGCCAAGATCTCCGTTGTAGGTGCCGGAATGATGAGCAATCCCGGTGTTGCCGCAAAGATGTTTGAATGTCTCTTCAATGCCGGTATCAATATCAGAATGATCTCAACTTCCGAGATCCGTGTTACCGTTCTTGTTGATGAGAATGATTGCGACAGGGCCGTACAGTCCGTTCACGACGGTTTCGGACTGGAAGACTGAAGTCTCTGTCATAAAGGGAAATACAAACATTGAACCCGTCGACCAGTATTGAAGGGATTTCTTATGAAAAACAGGAAAGGCAGGCCTTCCTTTGTGGTAATAGTATTTATTGTTATTGCCATACTTCTGGGAGGAGCTTTTACAGGTATAAGTATATATTGTCAAAGGGAATCCAATACGCTGAGAGAGTACAGATTCAGTGGGGTAGATCTTTCGGAACCGATAGACGGAATAAGTCTGTCCATGGAAATTTCCAAAAACTGGAACAGTCCGGAAATGTATCCGGGAAATCCTGTCGGGGCCGAATATGACTTCGCACTTACAAACAATTCCGAGTGGGAGTTCGAAAACTGGTCGGCAGAGATTTATTTTACGAATAATCTGATAATCGACAGCTCCTGGAACGGAAAATTTGAAGTAGATCAGAACAAGATCAATTTTAAAGCGGACGGGGATGCCTACAGCCTGGAACCCAATATGACCAGAAAAATGGGAGCTGTCATTTATTCAAGGGAGCTTTTGGGGCTTGAGAGCTGTACGGTATATGGCTACAGTAAGGTGCGTCCGGATAAGATGCCCGTATTCTGGATGCTTGTCGGAGCGGCGATAATCTATGCATCGACACTGATAGGCTATCTGGTGTTCAGCATGAGAGTCGCATATTTCCACAGACAGCATGAAAAGGATATGGAAATAATCAGGCAGTCAATGAACACGCTTACGGATTTCATCGATGCCAAGGATTCATATACAAAAGGACATTCCTCGAGAGTTGCAACCTATTCAAAAGAGATTGCAAAAAGAATGGGTTTGAGCGATAATTATGTTACGGATATATATTATATCGCACTGATGCATGATTGCGGAAAGATCGGAATTCCGGATGCGGTACTGAAAAAACCGGATAAGCTTACTAAAGCTGAATACGAGCTGATCCAGTCCCACACCGTGCTTGGAGACAGCGTACTCGGGAATTTCACGGCAATAAAAGGTATCAGTGACGGAGCTCATTATCACCATGAAAGGTACGACGGCAAAGGTTACCCCGAAGGCATAAAGGGTGAAAGCATACCGCTTTGTGCCCGCATCATAGGCGTTGCGGATGCCACAGATGCCATGAGCTCCAACAGGTGCTACAGAGAAAAGCTGGGGCATGAACAGATAATAAACGAACTGAATTCCAATTCCGGGAAACAGTTCGATCCCGCCATTGTTCCTATAATGGTGGATATGATAAACCAGGGTTTCCTGGAAAAGACGCAGGATAAGATACCCAATAATCTCTGAGGCCGGGTTCAGACAGGCCGGAAAGGAGGAGCTGATGGTTGGATCTGTAAACGGATACGGACAGGAGGATTCTTTCGGCTTTCCTTATATGAGTGCGTTCGGAATGGGGCCGGGTCTTTCGGGCACTTCCGCAGCCGGTAATGCCGGCGGAGCAGAGGATTCCGAAGGGGTCGGAAAGGTTGAAAAGAACCCCGGTGAATCCACGATAAAAGAGGCCGGAAGAAAGTCATCACCCGCTGAATGCGAAACCTGCAAAGAAAGAAAATATCAGGACGGATCGGATGAAATGGTATCCTTTAAATCCGCCTCGCATATATCGCCGGAGGCTGCTCCGGCACGTGTCCGTGCGCATGAAGAAGAGCACGTATCAAATGCATATAAAAAAGCTGCCGAAGGAAACGGTAAGGTTTTAAGAGCTTCGGTAAGCATTCATATGTCTATCTGTCCGGAATGCGGACGTTCCTATGTTTCCGGCGGTGAAACAAGGACAAGTATCAAATATCCCAATGAAGAAAACCCATATCAGAAAAACAGAAAAGCTCTCCACGCGGATGCTTTCTCGGGTGCCAATGTAGATTTGGCAGTTTGACTAAAACATTTGTCTAATGGGGGCAGTGTATGGTATAATCTATACAATTCATGGGAATTGTTTTTTTACGTGAAGTAACCTGCGAAAAGCAGGATCGTACTTAAAAATAAAACAAGAAGGATGTGATCAATATGCGCTTTGTAATTGTCGGAAAGAATATTGATGTAACTCAGGGACTTAAGGACGCTGTACAGGATAAAATAGGAAAGCTTGAAAAATATTTTACTCCTGACACAGAGGTTCATGTAACACTCAATGTTGAGAAGGATCGTCACAAGATAGAGGTGACAATACCCGTTAAGGGCAGCATTATCAGGTCCGAACAGGTCAGCAACGATATGTACGTTTCAATAGATCTCGTAGAAGAGATCATCGAGAGACAGATGAAAAAGTACAAGGCAAAGATCGTTGACAGGTCACAGGGTGCGGGAGATTTTAATCAGGAATACATTGACAAGGATTATAGCGATCCGGACGAGATCCAGATCGTAAGAAGCAAAAAATTCGGCTTCAAGCCCATGTATCCGGAGGATGCCTGCGTACAGATGGAACTTTTGGGACACAACTTCTACGTATTCAGAAATGCCGAAACCGATGAAGTAAACGTGGTATACAAGAGGAAGGGCAACACCTACGGACTTATAGAGCCGGAGAATTGAAACAGAAGATCATCTTGAAAGAAAACATGCCGCGGATATAAAATCTGCGGCATTGTTATTATAATTCGAACAAATAGGGGTTATTTGAATTATAAGACATCATATAATATTATTCGGGAGTAATTATAATGACAAAGGTTATCACTTACGGAACATTCGATCTTTTTCACGAAGGACACAGAAGAATACTTGAGAGGGCAAAGGAACTCGGAGATTATCTGATAGTCGGAGTGACAACGGATCATTTTGATGAATCAAGAGGAAAATTGAATACGGTTGATTCCATCATCACAAGAATTGAGAACGTAAAAAATACGGGTTATGCGGATGAAATTATCGTAGAGGATCACGAAGGCCAGAAAATAGAGGACATACAAAAATACGGGATCGATATATTTGTGGAAGGCTCCGACTGGGAAGGTTATTTTGATTATCTGAATCAGTACTGTAAAGTGATGTATCTTGAAAGGACTCCCGATATTTCGTCAACACAGGTAAGAAAGGACAGGTTCAGGATCATACGGCTCGGAATTGTCGGAACCGGAAGAATAGCGCCCAGATTCTACGAGGAATCCAGATATGTTTCCGGTGTGCAGGTAGTGAGTGCCTACAACCCCTGTCAGGATTTTACGGTTGATACCTTCAGGGTAAGATGTCAGTGCAAAGTCCTTTCGGGAGAATATAAGGAATTTCTGTCAAATCTGGATGCGGTATATGTTGCTTCCCCCAACGAAACGCATTATCAATATGCCAAAACCGCTCTCGAAGAGGGCAAGCATGTTCTCTGCGAGAAACCTATGGCATTTACTGTAAAGGAATCAGAAGAGCTGTATAAGCTTGCGGAAAAGAAAAATGTGGTTC
>JAILOD010000091.1 GCA_024691015.1 Lachnospiraceae bacterium | reverse complement strand
TTTTCCATATAGTGTTTGTTGAGGACGTAACTGTAATACTGTATGTCATTTGCGATAACAGAGTACCCCTTTTCTCTGAAATGCCGGCCGACAACCCCGGTTCCCGCAAACAGATCGGCGAAGATGTGCCCTTCTCCGTTTTTAAATCCCGTAACATTTTCTATTGTTGTTGATAAGAATTCCAATAAGGAATATTTTGAACCTATGTAGTTCATCTTAAAAATTAAACTCCTGAAATAAAAACGATGATATCACGGGTGGATTTAAAAATCCACATATCATTATATTTGTTCTTTATATAATTAATGAAGATGGTTCAATTATAGGATATAATAAAGCAGATTAATGGTAAGTGTATTGGAGTATGAACGAAAAGACTAAGGTTAATCTGCAAAAACACCGGAAAATGGGAGATGGTATCAATGACAGATTATAATAAAACAAAACTGGCCTGTTATCTGGGTTTTATAACTCAGGCAATCGCAGCAAATTTTGCACCGCTTCTTTTTTTGAAGTTTCATAGCTATTATGGAATCTCGCTCGGTAATATTGCCCTGATATCTACGGTTTACTTCTTTACTCAGCTGCTGGTAGATATCTTCTGTGCAAAGTTTGTTGATAGGATAGGGTACAGGGTTTCCATAGTGGTATCTGAGGTTTGCTCATCTTTGGGGTTGGTAGGACTTGCATTTTTACCGGATATTTTTCCAAACGCATTTGCGGGAATACTTATAAGTGTAACCGTATATGCTATGGGGTGCGGACTTATAGAGGTTCTGGTCAGTCCCATAATAGAGGCGTGCCCGTTTGAAAATAAAGAGGCAACAATGAGTCTTCTGCATTCTTTTTACTGCTGGGGAAGCGTAGGGACAATAGTGATATCCACACTGTTCTTTTCGATATTTGGAATGGATAACTGGAGATGGCTGGCTGTTTTCTGGGCTTTGATACCTGCCTATAACATATACAATTTTGCCACCTGCCCTATTGTTCCGATTGTTGAAGACGGTAAAGGAATGGGTATCAGACAGCTTGGGAAAATTCCTCTTTTTTGGGTTTCCTTGTGCCTGATGGTTTGTGCAGGTGCCTCAGAGCTTTCAATGGCTCAATGGGCATCGGCTTATGCAGAAGCAGCTTTGGGATTATCCAAAGCAATTGGTGATCTTCTGGGACCATGTCTGTTTGCGGTTACAATGGGTATAAGCCGTATCATATACGGGAAGTATGGCGAGAAGTTAAACCTTATATGGTTTATGCTGGGTTCCGGTGTTTTATGTGTTATCTGCTATCTTATGACGGCCTTTTCAACCAATCCGCTGACGGGGCTTGTCGGATGCATATTATGCGGTTTCTCCGTAGGTATCATGTGGCCGGGAACAATAAGCATTTCCTCTAAAAAATTTCCGACGGGAGGTACAGCGATGTTTGCGCTTCTTGCGATGGCAGGTGATCTTGGTGGAAGTGTGGGACCGGCTGTTGTCGGAAGAGTTACACAGAATGCCGGCGACAATATCCGGGCCGGAATGGGAGTAGGACTTGTTTTTCCTATAGTGCTTATATTAATGCTTATCATATATTCATATGGAACACTTAACACGAAGGAACGTTTAATAAAATGATAAAGATGATAATTGATGGAAAGAATATTTATATATATGGAGAAAAGGAAATACCGTATTCACTTGTTATAATCAATACATTCCAGGGTGATGGAAGTGAAATTTTTAATGCACTGAAGAGCTTGACCGATAAAGATTTTTGTCTTGCTGTTGTAAGTGATATTGATTGGAATGATGAGATGGCACCCTGGGAATGTCCTCCGCTTTATAAAGATGATGTCCCCTGTACCGGGGGAGCTGATAAATATCTGGATAAACTGATAAAAGATATTGTGCCTTCTGTAAAAGGAGAACTTGTAAACGCACCTGAAAAGATAATTATTGCCGGATACTCCCTGGCAGGATTATTTGCTGTCTACAGCCTGTATAAGACTGACCTGTTTTGTTCGGCGGTAAGTGCTTCAGGTTCTTTATGGTTTCCTGATTTTATGGAATATACGGATAACAACAGCTTTATTAAGCGTCCTGAAAAAGTATATTTCTCGCTCGGAGACAAAGAGGCTAAAACAAAGAATCAGCTATTAAGTACGGTTGAAAACAGGACAACAGAAATATATGAAAAATACAGGAATATGGGAATAGATACAGTATTCGAAATGAATCCCGGAAATCATTTTAAAGATGCATCGTTCCGTCTGGCAAAAGGTATAGCATGGATTTTGTAATAGGCACCTTAGAGGTGCCTTTTTTTACGCCGTTTTTACGTAATGATGGTATTTGATTTTACTTGGTACTGATAGCATACCTTCAAGGAGGTGGCTACATGAAGATGTTGTGGAATGCGATAAACCGGTTAGATACCAAGAAATCAATG
>JAILOD010000069.1 GCA_024691015.1 Lachnospiraceae bacterium | reverse complement strand
AAAATGGATAGCGCTGGCCATATTCATTATAGCTTCGCTTACCGATATGCTGGACGGAATGATCGCCAGAAAATACAATCTGGTAACCAATTTCGGAAAGTTTATGGATCCGCTTGCCGATAAGATGCTGGTATGCTCGGCACTTATCTGCCTTTGTGAATTCGGAATGCTGGAGGGCTGGATCGTAATCTTAATTGTTGTAAGAGATTTCATTATTAGCGGTTTCAGGCTTGTTGCAAGCGATAAGGGCGTGGTGATCGCCGCAAGCTACTGGGGCAAGTTTAAGACAGCATTGCAGATGATAATGATCTGTCTTATAATAGCGGATCTGCCTTTTGCACCCTATGTTATACTTACAAATATAGTAAAATATGTTGCGGTGATCCTTACAGTGATATCGCTTGTGGATTATCTGTATAAAAACAGGGATGTATTAAAGGATGAAAAATAAATCATAAAGCTTTGTCTGTCAGGAGGAGATATGGGAGATAAGAACAAAACTATCGAAGAAAACATTGAGAATGAGCAGGACGGCTATACGAGCGTACTTAAGCTTTGCGGCATAACAAAGGCCAAGGTGAATGAGATTGCCGGAGAATTTTTGAATGAAAACGGTAATCCGAGCTCAGAGATCATAACGGAATATGACGAGGCTCAGGAACTGGAGCTCAGGCTCTATTCTGTGCCTGAAGGAGAGCTTTCGGCAAAGAAGGTAATGAAGCCGGTTCTTAAGGAGCTAAAGAATATTCTGGGTGAAAATATCTACGCCATTGATTCTGACAGGACTCTTGAAGAAGAGGTGGTGGAACTTTTAAAGACCAATAATTTAACGATCTGTACGGCGGAAAGCGCAACCGGAGGCCTGTTTACGGCACGTCTTGTTAATGTACCGGGTGTATCGGCCGTTTTAAAGCAGGGGTTTATTACATATACCAATAAGGCCAAGAGAAAATATCTCGGCGTTAAAAAGCTGAGTCTTCTTAAGGAAACAGCAGCCAGTGAAAAGGTTGCAAAGGAAATGGTAAAGGGAGCCTGTGCATCCACAAAGGCGGATTGCGGGATATCCATAACCGGGCTTGCAGGACCTGACGGCGGTGATGAAAAGCATCCTGTCGGACAGATATTTGTAGGTTGTATGGTACTTGGAAACATATATGTTAAGGAATACAACCTTAAGGGAGATCGTAATCAGGTCAGGCAGCAGACAGTTTCCTGCGCACTTTCGTTTTTAAGACACAATATGCTGAAATACTTTGCAGACACCAATTTTGGCGGAAAGAGTGATAAGAAATAATATCCGGATGCAGTTGTTGTCACGATGCGGATTGTTTTGCGGCTGATGTGTTCAGCCGCATTTTTTGGGGGAGAAAACAGAGAATTTATATGTTTAAGATAAAGGATAAATACAGGGGAAATAAAGTAACGTATCAGAAAATATGGGTTGTTGCACTTCCCATTATCATACAGAACGTTATTGATGCCGGTGTGAACAGTGCGGACGTAATGATGTTAAATACGGTAGGGCAGAATGCCATCAGTGCTGTGTCTCTTGCGAACAGTCTTATATCCATAATGTTCATGTTCCTTTACGGGATAGGAACCGGTGTTGCAATGCTTGCGGCCCAGTATTACGGCAAAGGCGATAATGAGACTATAGAGAAGATAGAGGGGATAGGGCTTAAGTTTACCATCATTGTTGCAATTCTGGCATTTGTGGCGTTTCTGGCCGTTCCGCAGCATCTGATGTTCATATATACCTCGGATAAGACGCTTATAGAAATAGGGAGCAGGTATCTGAGATTTTTTGCACCGGGGCTGCTATTCTGGGCTGTAAGCGCGGTTTATACGTCCATCTTAAGATGTACCGGGAGAGTATCTACAAGCACTGCTATCGAGGCGATAACACTCGTCTGCAACGTTATTTTAAATGCGGTCTTTATCTTTGGCCTGTTTGGGGTACCGAAGCTGGGAGTAGTGGGTGTTGCGATAGCTACCAGCATAAGCAGGCTTATACAGTTACTGTGCTGCATTTATGTATCATTAAGGTATCCGGGAGTAAAGCTTACCTTTAAAACCGTATTTGAAAGGCACCCTCTTCTGGAAAAGGATTTTTTCGGTATGGCGCTTCCGGCGATCGGAAACGATATGGTCTGGGGCCTGGCATTTTCAGTTTATTCTGTTATTATCGGTCATCTGGGAAATGATGCGGTTGCGGCTTATTCCTTTGTAAATGTGGCACGAAATCTGGGCTGTGTTTTCTGTTACGGTATTGCTTCGGCTGCGGGAATTCTCTGCGGGCATCTTCTTGGACAGGGTAAAAAGGAAGAGGGTATAAAGATGGGGCACATAATGCTGCGTCTTTCCGTGATCACGGGTTTGCTTGGAGGGCTTGTGGTGCTTCTTGTTATGCCCTTTGCACTAAGATATGCATCACTTACGGATACGGCAAAGGATTATATGAAGTTCATGCTTCTGCTTAATACCTATTATATTACCGGAACTTCGGTCAATTCCACTCTTATAGCCGGAGTGTTCAGAGCCGGGGGAGATTCAAAATTCGGTTTCTGGTGTGACCTCATAGATATGTGGGTTTATGCGGTACCTTTAGGGCTTCTTGCGGCCTTTGTATTTAAGCTTCCGGTAAAGGTTGTATATTTCCTGCTCTGCACCGATGAATTTGTTAAATGGCCCTGGGTATTTAAACGGTTTTACAGTCACAAGTGGGCGCAGGATATCACAAGAGAGAAGCAGGAGATAGCATAATATAAAAGAATGCCGGGCCGATTGATCATGTCGGTCCGGCAGTCTTTTTTGTGTAGGCAGGGGTTAAACCCCTTTGGAGTAAATCTTAATCAGAATCTGTATCTTGCGAGATCCTCATCGGTTGTATCATCGCCGATCGTAATAAGCTCTGTGCCTGTTAAGCGGCAGAACATTTCAATGTCGGAACGTGTAAGAGCCGTTGATACAACTGCGTGGTGAGCACCGCCTGCATAAAGCCAGCCTGCAGCACCCTTCTTGAAGTCGGGCTTAAGTCTGAACATGATACGTGCAACGGGAAGCTTGGGCATCTTCTTGGGCTGCTTAACCAGCTCGATATCAGCGCAGATGATGCGGAAACGGTCACCCATATCTGTGATACAAACCTGGATAGCATCTCCCTGAACACCGTCAAAGATAAGACGTGCGGGATCTTCCTTGTTGCCGATGCCAAGAGGGATTACGTCGATCTCGGGCTTTGTTGCAGCGAATGCGGGCGGAACCTCAAGCATATGTGATGCGAGCTCAAGCTCCTTGCCTGCTGTAAGATCATAGGTATAGTCCTCTATAAATCCTGTTGAACCCTTTAAGCCTTCAGCCATCTTCATAAATACAGCGGAGAGGGCAGAAGTCTTGTAATCGCCTTCGGGACCGAAGCCGATGCCTCGAGCCATAAGGTTCTGTGCAGCGATGCCGGGAAGCTGCTTTAAGCCGTGAAGATCCTGGAAGGTATCCGTGAAGGCACCGATGGACTTCTTTTCGATGAACTTGTCGAGAGCAACCTCCATACGTGCCTGCTCCTTAACAGCATCGATATTCTTTGTCTTCATTGTATATTTCTTTTTGTACTCAGCCATCTTTGCATCGATCTCTTTTGCTGTTACCTTCTTGTAGATGGCAACAAGATCTCCGATAGCGTAGTAGTTGGTCTCCCAGCCGAAGTGGATCTGGCTTTCAACCCTGTCACCGTCGGTAACGGCAACATCTCTCATGTTGTTACCGAACATAGCAACACGAAGGTGTTTAGAATAGTCAATAGCCTTTGCAACACGGGCAAACTTGCGGATAGCCTCGATGGTGTCCTCGTGCTCGTAATAGCCGACTACAACCTCGTGAGGGATTCTTAAGCGGGAGAGGATGAAACCGTACTCTCTGTCGCCGTGAGCGGCCTGATTTAGGTTCATGAAGTCCATGTCGATCGTTGCATAGGGAAGCTTCTCGTTAGCCTGTGTGTGAAGGTGAAGGAGAGGCTTCTGAAGAAGCTGAAGACCCTTGATCCACATTTTTGCAGGTGAGAAGGTATGCATCCAGGTGATAACACCGACACATTCGGGATCGTTGTTTACGGTCCTGATCTGCTCGATGCAGCTGTCGGATGTGATAACCGTGGGAAGAACTTCTACACGAACGGTATCCTTAAGCTTTGAATCCATGAATTTTGCCATTTTCTTGTTGTCGGCCGCAACCTGCTTTAAGGTCTCAGCTCCGTAAAGATCCTGGCTACCTACTAAGAAATAAAGTTTACTCATATTATCCTCCTTATGATAATGATTTGGTTTACATAAATTAAAGAGGCTGTTCCCCTTGATGTTCAATTGGTAAATATTATCGGTATTATTTTTTATAAACCGAAGCTTCTTGTGTTCTCAATGACATATCGATGTCATATTGAGGTTTACATAAAACAATTAGAACGCTTTTCATGTTAAGTGAGATTCCTGACTGAGTTCCCGTAGTTTATCTGAACCGGGAATCGGTAGGAATAATTATGATTTTTCCAGTCAGGGTCGTTTATCATATCCATTAAGGTCTGCGCAGCCCGTTTTCCGAGCTCGGCTTTAGGATGGACGGCAGAGACCAGTCTGACAGGAGAGTTTCCGAAGGACATATCATCGAAAGATACTATTGAGATATCTTCCGGAACCCTTATTCCCCTCTGCAGAAATGAATCTATTAAATGTGTTGCTATCTCATCGTTGTAGGAGATGACCGCCGTGCAATCCGAAATTTTTTTCAGGTAAGCTGAAGTGCTTTTTTTGGAGAAGCTGTAATCCGAATCCTTTGTGGAATACCACTTAACACTTTCGTCGTTTATTGTCAGAGAGTGGTCCGACATACATTGGATGAATCCTCTGTAGCGTTCTATTCCCTGAAGCTCGTCGTATTTAAAGACAGCAGCGATCTTTTTATGCCCCGAGTCTATAAGCTTTTCGGTAAGGGCGTAGCAACAGCCGTAGTCGTCCATTTCAATACTGTTGAGCTTTATGTTTGAATAGTGGTTATGTATAAAGATCACGGGAATGTTCCTGCGATCCAGCTCTTCGTACAGCTTTGTGTTGGGATTGGGGAAGGCGCTTCTGGTGCCTTCGATTATAAGTCCCTGGGGGTCGGAAGAGAGGAATCTTTCAAGGAAGCTTCTCTCGTCGTTAAGCTGATTTTTGGTAACGGCAACGTCCACACTTATCCCGTTGTCTTCGAAAACGGACTCGATTCCGCTGTAGATCTGAGGGAAAAGATAGTCGGAAAAATAACTTAAGATCAGCCCAACACTTTTTCTGGGAAATTTTTCGTCGTGGCCTTTATACGAAACATAGGTTCCGCTTCCGCGAACCCTTGTTATCAGACCGTCTTCCTCTAATTTATCAAGAGCTGCTCTGACGGTCTGTCGGGAATAGCCGAATTTCTTCTGAAGCTGATGCTCGCTGGAGAGCTTATCGCCCTCCTTGAGCACATTGCTTAAGATCAGGGTTTTTTCCCAGTTATAAAGTTTAATGTATTTCAGTTTTTCGTTGCCTTTATCAGCATCCATTTACTTGATTACCTGTAAGGACTGTCTGTCAGCGAAGATTGCAACGAATACAAGGAATACGATACCTTCCACAAGCTGCATCGACTGAGTTGTAAGTCCGATCATAATAAGGCCGGATTCAAGGATGGTATAGAGGATAGAACCAACGATAACATTTATGAAACGAACCTTTGCACCGCCGGAGATGGGCATTCCGCCGAGAACCAAAGCGATAAGGATCTGTGTCTCAAGCTGGTTACCACCTGAAGATGTAACCGAACCGATCTTTACGGTTGAGATGAAGGCTGCAAGTCCGGTGATGGCACCTGCTAAAACGTAGATCCAGAACTTCATCTTATCGGTCTTGATACCTGCAAACATAGCGGCTTTTTCTCCTGCACCGATAGCCTTAAGGTATGTACCGAACTTGGTGTAGGTAAATACGATAAAGCCGATCGCAAGCACTACGACAGTAACCGTAAGCTTTAACGCGGTAGAGTCAAGATTGATGAAATCCATGCTTGCCGCTACGGGAGCATCACTTGTAAGGTACTTGATGATACCTCGAAGGAGGAACATCGTACAAATAGTAACGATAAAGGATTTGATCTTTCTGAATACATAGAAATATCCGTTTATGGCGCCGATCAGAGCACCGGTTAAGATTCCTGCGATGATGGCAAGAGGGATATTGTATTTTGAAAGAGCACAGATAACGATGGATGATATACCCAGTATCGAACCCTGTGAAAAATCAAGTCCGCCCATTGTCATTATAAAGAATACACCTACAGATGCGATCATCGTTACATATACTTTTGAAAGTGCGAGTGGGAGAGAGCCTATAAGCTTTCCACCGGTAAGTATGGTAAAAAGAAGGAATACCACTACCAGACCGATCACCGGAAGGATCGCACGAATGGTAGACTGGTTAAAGACAATCTTTTTACCTATATTTGTGTTAGTATTTTCAGACATTGATCTTTCCTCCTTAAACCATCTTTGCGATCAGAGTATCTTCGGTTACCGACGGGTCACGCAGCAGTTCGCCGCTTATGGAACCGTCTTTCATTATGATGATCCTGTCGCACATTCCCATAAGCTCCATGAGCTCTTCCGAGATCATAATGATGGATTTTCCGTTCTTTCTCATCTTATCCATAAGCTGGTATATATCCTGCTTAACTTTGATATCGATTCCACGGGTAGGGGAGTCGAGAACAAGGATGTCTGAGTCTTTTCCGATCCAGCGTGCAAGAACGACCTTCTGCTTGTTACCGCCGGACAGATCGGATACGAACTGGTCAACACTGACCATCTTAACGGACATTTCTTCTGCATATTTGTTGGAGAAATCCGTCAGGGTCTTTTTGTTTAAAAGCTTAGCCGAATTTGCCAGTGAATCCAGCGAAGGAAGGCAGATGTTGTCGCAGATACTCTGGTTCATAACAACGGATTCATTATCACGATCCTTTGATGTATATGCGATACTGCTCTTTATCGCTGTGGGA
>JAILOD010000058.1 GCA_024691015.1 Lachnospiraceae bacterium | reverse complement strand
CTGTAGCCGGATCGGCTTCTTCCTGTCCAACATGTAACTGTAAGGTTTCAAATCTGTAATCACTCATGATTGTACTCTCCTTTGCTTTTGATGGACTCATTCTATCACCCGTTTTTGTCCTTGCATAATCCCTAGAATCTATCGTCTGTGATAAGCTAGGGCTATCACAACTCCTTCTATTCCATTGCATTTGCCCCATATCTCAGACAGATTGCTCTTCGCCAAGGCCTCGCGCTCGTGCAAGCACGGCGACGAGGCTTTGGCTCCTAGCCTTCAATCGAGAGGGGAGGAAAGACCCCCTCTCGATTCCGGCCTCGCCCTCATCTCAGGCCCAGAGGGCCTTCGATGATGGGCTGTCGCCAAGGCCTCGCGCTCGTGCAAGCACGGCGACGAGGCTTTGGCTCCTAGCCTACACAAAAAGAAAAGGCCGCCCCTCAAGGGCAGCCCCGGATTCTATATCAGATTTCTCTATACTTTAACAATTCCTCTATATAGTCCTTTCCATATCCGGACAAATTGCTGCCGGTTCTGACAATAAATCCTATTGTAAGCGGATCCTCCTCTTTCAGCTTGATAGAAACCAATCCTTTAAGAATTGCCTTATCTCCGGAAAGCATTCCTGAACCAATCGAATATCCATGTAATTCTGCAATTAATTCCATGGTCGTAGCCCTGTCATCAGACTTAATCAGCTTTCTGTAATCATAATCGGCCAGGGCCTCTTCCGTAAGATAGAAGTTGCTATTATCACTCTGATCAAAGGCAATACAGGGATATTCAGAAAGCTCATCAATGGAAATTTCCTGCCGCCCCGCAAACTCATGATCCTTCCAGACATATATATAGGTTTCTCTCCTCATGAGGGGGGTAAACTCCAGGCCGAATTCCTTGATCAATTTCTTAATAACCCCCTCATTTGCACCGGAAAAGGAAATAATCCCCACCTCACTCTTCAGACTTCTCACATCCTCAAGGACATCCCTGGTCTTGGTCTCATGGAAGGAAAAAACATATCTTTCAGGGCCATACTTTTTTATCACCTGGGAAAATGCCCTGATAGAGAAGTTGTAATGCTGGGATGAGACGGAAAACCTCTCTTTATCACTATCCCTAGACAAATACCGGTCTTCCAGGATGGCATATTGACTGGATACCTTCTTTGCATAGGTAATAAACTCCCGCCCCTCATCCGTGAGATAAATTCCTTTATGGGTCCTTTCAAATATTAGAATCCCCAGTTCTTCTTCCAGCTCCTTTATGCTGGCAGATAAAGCCGGCTGGGAAACAAACAGTTTTGTTGCCGCTTCTCTGATTGAGGAAGAATTTGCCACTTCTAAAACATACCTTATCTGCAAAATATTCATATTGGCACTCCACCTGTCAAAAGTTCTACACCGTCCTGCTAATTATACGCTTCCCTAGGGCTGGAAATGACTGTATATTAGCTTAGGCTATCCTCAATATCAGCTAAAGAATCCTCCAACTCTGAAATCTACTACCCTGACTTCACAGGCGTCATTATCTTTGGATTTATTGTCAACATCTGATCTTTCAAGGTGATCCGGGGCATCTTCAAAAAGAAGGTCTTCAAGATCCCCGGAGAATATATTCCTTATAGTCCCGGTCTTTTCATCCTTTTCCTTTATGGTTTTCTTCTCCCATAGCGAGTCCTGCATCAATGTCTGAGCGGATTTTGCCATAGAGCCTGCATTTCCGGCCATAAGAAAAAGCTTTGGCTTACTATCTCCACCGGAAGAAGCCTGCTCAGCCTTTTCTTTCGCATAATAAGCCTTCATAAGTTTTCCGTAAGTTCCATTTTTGATCATGGCATAATCCGAAAGATTAAAAGCACTGCTGTTATCAGACGATACACTTAAGCCATCAAGAAACGCATTGGAATAATTCTTATATTTGCTGGCATAAGAATCATCAAAATAATCATTGCTTCCAACATATTCTCTTATTGTAGACATTGCCCAAACCTCCTTATCATATATTTTGCATCCATACACAAAACTTTCATATCATACCTTCACATCCACATTTTTCCCTGCCGGTTCTGATACCGATCCCGTACTCACAGCAATGTCGGAAGATACAATATCGAGCGAAGCACCGTCAAGTACTGTCCCCTCTGTAGATACCGATGCGGCCTCATCAGATACCTCACCGCTCTCAGTTGTAGATGCTTTAATCTTTTCGATTCTTTCTTCTGCCGCCTCTTTTTCGGCTTTCTTCTTCTCGGCAGCTTTCTCAGTCTTCTTCTTTTCAGCAGCCTTTTCAGCTCTCTGAGCCTCCAGATCTCCCTTGGATGCCTTCTGCAGATCTTCGTTCGCTGTAGTCAGCGTATTTATAGTTGTTTCAGCAAGTTCAGCTGATTTCTTTTGTGTTTCTTCAAGCTCCTCTTTTTTCTTCGTTACATTTCCGCCGCGCCCGGAATCCAGTTTTATTTCCGCATCAAGAACACCGGCATGACCATCCATCTGTTTCTTGGTGGCATGCTGCACATGTGCTATCTGCCTTGATGTATTCGCTGACAAAAGTGCCCCTGTCATAATACTTGATAATGCCATTTTTACGCCCTCCTTTAGCTTAGCTGATAGAAAATCCGTTTCATATTATATGCGGTAGTCGATCCTTTTATATTTCTCCGGCAGAATACCGGTTGAAACCTTGTTTGCAGCTTCCATTTCAGCTTGTGTTTGATCTATGTTTTCTACTTCTTCTAACTCTTCTGACATCTCATCGAGTTCTTCTGCCGATTCCTCCATCATTTCTTCTGTAATTTCTTCCAGTTCATCCATTGCCTCACCAAGCATTCCGGCATCCTTATCAACACCGGTTGCCTCTTCAATCATATCTTCAAGCCTCTCCTCAGGTGTCTTAGGCGCGTACTTTTCAGCCTCTTCAGCAACCTTCTCTGCACGTTCACTTGCCTCATCAAGAATATGGAACATCTGTGAGTTATTGTACTCTGCCTTTGCTGCCGTAATCTGATCATCGTAACCATGCAGCAGGTCAAGTTTTCTCGATATATCCTCAATCGTATCCGTTTTCATATTCTTAAGGTTTTCCTTCTGCTGCTCAAAAAAGGCAATCTGGTTATCTCTTTTTGCCTGTCTGTCCAAGCGTTCCCGTGTGCTCTTTAGTCCATTATTCCTGAACAGGTTTATACTCTGCATTTTTATATTCATACCGGCCCTCCAATCCAATAGGCACAAAAGATATACTCATCTATTCTCATTTTCGGAAGCCGGAAAACACATATTAACCCCTATGAAGTGAACGGCAGGATTATTGATGTGAACGGTTTGAGGCGCACGAACGCAGAAAGGAAAACCTTCTGAGGCACGTTATTTCTCTCACAAAGCAAAGATGTAAAACAAACTGCCATAATTCCGATAATGTATGCCACCACACCCGACATAGGAAAAGGTATCAGATAAAGGACCGTCATTACTGCAAAGAATACTGTCCCTGTAATTCAAACCAAGGATAATTCATTAAATCTCCTCATACACGTCTTCAAAATCAAAGTTTGATACATGCTTAGTTATCTTTGTGATTTTTCTTCTACATTGTTTTGTCTCATAAAAGGAAAATCTTCCTGGAGTTTTCTCCTCA
>JAILOD010000050.1 GCA_024691015.1 Lachnospiraceae bacterium | reverse complement strand
GACGGAGCAGGAATTGCATCCACTGCGGACGATATTCTGGAGATTTTGGGTATAGTAAAAAGAAAAAAGAAAGGAGTCAGGACCCTCTTAAATCCGGATACAAAAGAGCTCCCGGAGGAGGAGCGGACTCTTATGGCGTTGCTTGATTTCTCGCCCACCAGTATCAGTTATCTTCAGGAAAAAACAAAACTTGAAATTCCCATTCTTACACAGCTTTTACTAAGTCTTGAATTAAAGGGCTTTGTCGAGAGAACCGGGCCGGCTCATTATATAAAGAAAATTAGATAGATATCCTATGAAATATAAGACCGGTACAGACACTGATCATTGTTCGTAAGGAGTGATATGGTGTATTATAAAATAACACGATAAGACACATAATTGCCGGCAGGCAGAATATAAATACGATGTAAAGATCATAAGCCGACAATATCTTACGGGAGGTATCATAATTGCTAAAATTGCAGGGGAAGCCGGTTCAGGAAGGGATCGCAATAGGAAAGATAAGGGTGATCGAAACTATAAAACCTGAAATCGAGCGAAGGAAGACTGACAATGTCAGTGAGGAACTTATCAGGGTAAGCGAGGCAGTAGATAAAGCAAAGCAACAGCTAAGTGAGCTTTATGATAATGCTCTTAAAAAGACGGATGAAAAAACGGCGGCAATATTTGAGGTTCATAAAATGATGCTGGAAGACGGAGGATATCTGGACGGTATCAGGAATATTGTCGAGGGTGAAAAGGTGAATGCAGAATATGCCGTCAGATCAACCGGGGAAAAATATGCCGGAATTTTTCTGGCGATGGATGACGAAAATATGAGAAACAGAGCCGGAGATATGAGGGATATCAGCGACCGCGTGATCCTTAATCTGATGGGGAAGACTTACGAAAAGCCCGAGACGGGGGAGCCTTTTATTCTTGTTGCGGATGATCTTACACCATCGCAGACCGTAAATCTTAATAAAGAAGAGATCCTTGCGATCGTAACGGTAAAGGGAAGTGTTAACAGCCACAGTGCGATCCTTGCAAGAAATATGGAAATACCGGCTCTCATACAGGCTCCGATAGATGATATGCACAAACTTGACGGAAAGACGGCTGTGGTAGATGCATATGAAGGCAGTTTCATAACGGATCCGTCTGAGGAACTGATAAAGGAAAAAGAGCTGGTGAAAAAAGAGAAGGAAGGTCAAAAGGAGGAATTATCGAAATACAGGGGGCTTGAAACAAAAACCCGTGACGGAAGAAGGATCAGTCTGTATGCCAATGCGGGAAGTATCGAAGACATAAAACGAGCACTAAAAAATGATGCCGAAGGTATCGGGCTTTTCAGGAGTGAGTTTTTATTTATCGGAAAAGATGAGTGTCCGACAGAGGATGAACAGTTTCAGGTATATAAACAGGCTCTTTGCTTAATGGGAAATAAAAAGGTAATAATAAGAACCTGCGATATCGGGGCCGATAAACAGGCAGATTATCTGGATCTCGAAAAAGAGGAAAATCCGGCACTGGGCTACCGTGGAATACGTATATGTCTGGACAGAAGAGAATTCTTTAAAACCCAGCTTAAAGCACTGTACAGAGCTTCGGTGTACGGAAATCTGTCCGTAATGTATCCTATGATAACTTCGGCGCTGGAGGTTGATAAGATAAAAGCCATCACCGAAGAGGTAAAAGAAGAGCTCGGACGAGACGGGATTTCCTATGATGAGGGAGTGGAGCAGGGGATAATGATAGAAACTCCCGCAGCCGCACTCATAGCGGATGAATTGGCAGCAAAGGTTGATTTTTTCAGTGTAGGTACAAATGATCTTACCCAGTATACATTGGCAATGGACAGACAGAATCCAAAACTTGAGAGCTTTGCGGATAAATATCATCCTGCTGTTTTCAAGCTTATCGAAATGGCCGCACGGGCGGCAATGAAAAATAACATACCCGTAGGTATATGCGGAGAATTAGCTGCGGATACTTCACTAAGTAAAAGATTTGCGGATATGGGCATTGATGAACTTTCGGTTTCACCCGGGAAAATACTGGGGCTCAGAAAAAAGATAAGTACCTGTTGACAGGTGATATATCATACTTGCAAAGTCCTTCTTATATTTAGAAGGACTTATTTTTTTTCTTGCATGTAAAAAATTTTTGTTGTATAGTGTGAAATCAGTGAAATATCAGATTTAGATCCGGGGTGTTTTGAAATGGCAAAAAATCTTGTGATAGTGGAGTCTCCCACGAAGGAAAAGACAATAAAAAAGTTTTTGGGAAGCAATTATCAGGTGGTTGCATCAATGGGCCACGTGCGCGATCTTCCCAAGAGTCAGATGGGTGTGGATATCGAAAATGACTTCGAACCCAAGTATATAACCATCAGAGGAAAAGGAGAGCTTTTAGCGGCTCTTCGAAAAGAAGTGAAGAAGGCTGATTGCATATATCTCGCAACCGACCCTGACCGTGAAGGAGAGGCAATAAGCTGGCATCTTACAAAGGCTTTAAAGCTTGAAGAAGGACAGACCGATAAGAAGGTAAAGAGGATCACCTTCAATGAGATCACAAAAAATGCCGTTAAGACAGCGATAAAAAATCCCCGTCCGATAGATATGAATCTTGTTGATGCCCAGCAGGCACGCCGTGTGCTTGACCGTATGGTGGGCTATGGAATATCCCCGCTTTTGTGGGCAAAGGTAAAGAGAGGTCTTTCTGCCGGAAGAGTCCAGTCGGTAGCTTTGAGACTCATCTGCGACAGAGAGGAGGAGATCAATGCATTTATTCCCGAGGAATACTGGACATTTGATGCAGCCTTCTCTGTTAAGGGAGAAAAGAAAGCCCTTGTAGCTTCTTTCTACGGAGATAAGAACGGAAAGATCACGGTGCCTGACGAAAAGACGGCAAAAGAGATAAAAAAATACTGTGAAAAGGCATCATACAGCGTTCTGGATGTAAAGAACGGAAAGAGAATGAGAAAGGGACCTCTTCCGTTTACCACCTCCACCATGCAGCAGGAGGGCAGTTCCGTACTTAATTTTTCAACACAGAAGACGATGAGGGTTGCTCAGCAGTTGTATGAGGGTGTGGATATAAAAGGAGAAGGGACGGTTGGTCTTATTTCATATTTAAGAACCGATTCCACAAGAATATCCGACGAGGCAAAGAGTGCGGCGGCATTATATATAGAAGAAACATACGGAAAAAATTATCTTGCGGCTCCTTCATCGGAAAAAAAGGAAGGAAAGAAGATCCAGGATGCGCATGAGGCTATAAGGCCTACGGATATAAGACGGACACCGGCCTCCATTAAAGGAAGCTTAAGCCGGGAACAGTTTAAACTCTATGAACTTATATGGAAGAGATTTGCTGCCAGCCAGATGGCTCCGGCCGAATATGCAACTTCAAACGTAAAGATAGGAGCAGGAGATAAATATGTGTTCTCGGTATCCGCTTCAAAGGTTACGTTCGAGGGCTTTATGAAGGTTTATTCGACGAAGGAAGATGATGAAAACTCTTCCAACGTTATGCTCAATTCTCTTTCTACGGACAGTGAACTGACATTAAAGGAAATCAACGAAAAGCAGCATTTTACAAATCCTCCCGCTCATTACACGGAGGCTTCGCTTGTTCGTACTCTTGAGGAACAGGGAATAGGAAGACCCAGTACCTATGCTCCTACTATCACAACAATTTTAGCAAGAAGGTATGTTACAAAGGAAGCAAAGAACCTTTTTGTTACTGAAATAGGTCTTGCGGTAAACTCCATCCTGAAGGATGCATTTCCGAGTATCGTGGATGTAAACTTTACGGTTAATTTCGAGAGCCTTTTAGACGGAGTTGAAGAGGGAGACGTTAAGTGGAAGACCATTATCGAGAATTTTTATCCTGATCTTCACACGGCTGTCGAGAAAGCTGAAAAGGAAATAGAAGAGATAAAGATCGGAGACGAGGAGACAGAAGAGATCTGTGAAAACTGCGGCCGGCATATGGTCATTAAATACGGCCCTCACGGCAAATTCCTTGCCTGTCCCGGTTTCCCGGATTGCAAGAATACAAAACCCTATTACGAAAAGATAGGCGTTAAATGTCCCAAATGCGGTGGGGAAATAGTTATGAAGACCACCAGAAAGGGCAGAAGATATTACGGCTGCTTAAACTATCCGGATTGTGATTTCATGAGCTGGCCGAAGCCTTCGGCGACAGCCTGTCCCAAGTGCGGCTCGCTTATGGTAGAAAAAGGCAACAAGCTTGTATGTACAAACGAAGAATGCAAAGAAGTTGTACTTAAGCAAAACACTGAAGAATAACCGAAGAGCCCGACGGTATGCCCGTCGGGCTCATTTTTGCGCAACTTGTATTTGTCAGTCGGGTGTGCTAATATTATTTTGTATATTTATCATTATAAGTCGTAGTGGGCTTTGCTATAACAATGGGCTTATAATGAGGCGGAGGTAAATTTCGGTGAGCAGTATAGAGCTTTTGGACAAGACCAGAAAGATCGGTAAGCTCTTACACAACAACACAAGGAGCAAGGTGGTTTTCAATGACATATGTAAGGTCATGAAGGAAGCTACAGCCTCAAATGTTCTGATCTTCAGCAGAAAGGGCAAAATACTGGGAACCGCGGCAGGCAGTCACGATGTTTTCTTTAAAGAGGGGATGGGCAGTTTTGTCGACAAGACTCTGAACGAGAGGCTTCTTGGCATATTATCCACTCAGGAAAACGTGAACCTGGAAACCCTTGGCTTTTCAAGAAGCGAGGCAGGAAGATACAGAGCGCTTGTGGCTCCCATTATAATAGCCGGTGAGCGCAACGGTACCATGTTTGTCTACAGAGAACATGATGATTATTCCATCGATGACATCATTATCTGTGAATACGGTGCCACGGTCGTAGGCCTTGAGATCATGCGAAGCGATAACGAACAGAATGCCAACGAGACCAGAAAGGAAAAGGATGTTCACGCAGCTCTTTCGTCTCTTTCGGCTACCGAGAAGAGTGCGATAATACACGTCTTCGAGGAATTGGGCGGCCTTGAGGGAATTCTTATTACCTCCAAGATTGCGGACCGAGTGGGTATCACCCGTTCCGTAATAGTTAATGCGCTAAGGAAATTTGAAAGCGCCGGGATAATTGAATCCCGTTCTTCAGGGATGAAGGGAACCTATATAAAGATCGTCAACGAGTTTGTCTTTGACGAGATGGAAAAACTTTCAGCAGAGGAGGACGAGAAATGATATACACAGATGTTTATGATTATATCAACGTCTTGGACAGGGCTGCGGATGCGTCCTATCTGAGAAATCAGATGATATCAAACAACATCGCAAATGCCGACACTCCCCGTTATAAGAGGCAGGATGTTGCATTTGCGGCAAATCTGGAGGAAGCACTAAAGCACTCCAGATACAAATCCCTTGATGAAAAGGTCAGCAATTTAAGGATGTCAAGGCTTAATCCTACGGTCTATACGGATGCATCGAACTTTTCATACAGGCTTGACGGCAACAACGTAGACATAGAAACCGAAAACGTGGAGCTTGCAAAGAACAACCTGATGTATACAGGTATCACGCAAAGCGTAACGGCGGAATTCAACAACTTAAAGGCAGTAATGCAATAAGCTGATAAATGACAGGAGGAAACCAAATGGGTGCTTTTGATTCTTTCAGTATCAATTCGTCAGGTCTCACGGCTGAGCGTTACAGAATGGATACCATCGCGGAAAATATCGCGAATGCAAATACTACAAGAACGGATGACGGAGATCCGTACAGAAGAAAGGTTGTAACATTTCAGGAGAAGAATCTTCCTGAACCCTCGTTCCAGAGCATGCTTGCATCAAACCAGAGTAAGTATGCACGTACAAATGTTGCCGGGGTAAAAGTGGGCGGCGTTTATGAGGACAATGTTACCGAGATGAACATGGTCTATGATCCTTCCCATCCGGATGCGGATGAGAACGGATATGTAACTTATCCCAATGTAAATATCATTACGGAGATGACTAACCTTATAGATGCCAGCAGGGCCTATGAGGCGAATGCCACAGCGTTCTCCGTATCAAAGGATATCGCAAATACGGGACTTAATGTTGGCAAGGGCTGATAGCTTCGGTGAGGTAGATTATGGACATTACAAAATTATATAATGTTACCGCAGACGATATAAAGGCCGTTGCTAAAACGTATGAGAATCCTACGGAGGATCAGAATTTCGGCCTGTTTTTACAATCTGCGGTTAATCAGTTGGATGAAACAAACGAGCTTCTGCAAAGGCAGGAGAATGAAGAGATCAAGCTTTCACTGGGCCTTACGGATAATACACATGATCTGGCCATAGCCCAGGAAAAGGCTTCTACCGCTCTACAGTATACGGTAGCATTAAGAGACAGATTCTTAGAGGCATATAAAGAGATCATGCAGATGCAGATCTGAATCATGCAGGCGTAAAGCCCATTTTAAGAAACATACAACAGGCCCGCTTAGAGCGGGCTTGATGTTGTGAAACGGTATTGTACTTTAAGAGGTGAGTTCATTGCAGGAACGACTTAGGCAATTACTTGAAAAAATTAAAGAATGGTGGAATAAATTCACTACCAGACAGAAGACATTGATAATCTCGGTGTCTGCAGCTGTTGTCGTTGCCATTACAGTTCTTGTCTGGGTGCTTTCGGTTCCCAAATACAAAACGCTCATAATCTGTGAGACCACCAGCCAGACGGGTACCATAAAAGAGCTTTTGGATGAAGAGGGAATTCCTTATCAGATCGGCGACGATTCTCTTACGATCAAGGTTGAAGAGAGCAGGCTGTCTGATGCCACTATCCTTTTAGGCTCCAACGATATACCTACTCAGGGTTACGACCTTGAAAATGTATTCAGCGGCGGCTTTTCATCCACGGAATCGGATAAGGATAAAAGATATAAGGTATATCTGCAGGAGCATATAGCAGAGGACCTTAAGAACCAGGATAACATCAAAGCGGCTACCGTAAACTTAAGTATCCCGAAAAACGACGGAACGCTTCTTTCAAAAGAAGAAGAATCCTATGCTTCCATAATGCTTACGCTTGAAGATAAGGATGCGATGAATGACGATATAGCAACCGCCATCGCCAGGTTTGTAGCAACTGCAATAGGAAACAAGAGTACAGCAAATATTGTCATCATGGATCAGGCGGGCAATCTTCTCTTCTCGGGAGATGATGATCCAAGCTCTTCAACAAGTGCTTCGGGAAGGCTTTCCTATAAATCCAAATATGATCAGCTGGTTAAGGGAGAGATCAGGGATGCCCTGGTGGGTGCAAAGATATTCGATAACGTTCAGGTTGTGCCGAATCTGGTGCTGAACTGGTCCAATATAGAAAAGACGGAGCATACATATACACCTGCCGACGGACAGGATCAGGGTGTTCTGTCCCATCAGGATACATATTCACAGACTGCTGAAAACGGTACGGGGCTGGTGCCCGGAACGGATACAAACGGTGAAAACACCTATGTATATGAGGATGCGGCAAATTCAACAACCACGACGGATGAACAGAGTATGGATTATCTGCCGAACGAAACCATAACGAAGACCAACAGTGCAGGCGGAGCCATTGATTATGCTGCATCATCCTTAGGTATTACTGCTATCCATTATGTGATCTATAATGAAGATGTTCTTAAAGCTCAGGGAGAGCTGGACGGAACCACCTTTGAAGAATATAAGGCATCCCACTCGGAAAGAACAAAGAGTGAGGTGGATGCCGATGTAACGACCGTTGTTGCCATGGCTACCGGTATACCGGAGGCGAATATTTCCATAGTGGCTTATGATGAGCCTGTTTTTGTGGAGAGCGAAGGCGGAAATATCCCGTGGTCAATGATCATAATGATAGTGCTCATTGTGCTTATCTTAGGCTTGCTCGCATTTGTCGTTATCAGATCGATGAGAACAGACAAGCAGGAGGAAGAAGAGGAAGAGGAGCTTTCACTTGACAATCTTCTTCAGAGCACTCAGGAAGCACAGCTTGAAGAACTGGATACGGAGTCCAAATCCGAGGCCAGGCTGCTTGTTGAAAAATTTGTGGAAGAAAATCCGGAGGCTGCTGCAAATCTGCTCAGAAACTGGCTTTCGGATGAATGGGGTTGATCATATAATGAAGATTATTAAATCGGGGGTAACCGAATAATGGCTGATGCAAGTTTGCCTGCTGTGGGTGGAGCTGCTGTACCCAGCGAGACCGCAGAGCTGCCGGGGATTCAAAAAGCAGCGATACTGCTCATAGCACTTGGGCCCGAAAAATCATCAAAGATATTTAAGCATCTTAAGGAAGACGAGATAGAGTCACTGACTCTTGAAATAGCCAATACCCGTTCTATCACACCGTCTATCAAAGAGGGTGTAATAAATGAATTTTATCAGATCTGTCTTGCGCAGCAGTATATTGCCGAAGGTGGTATCGGATATGCGAAAGAGCTCCTGGAGCAGGCTTTGGGAGAAGAAGAAGCTGTTGCCGTTATTTCAAAGCTTACTGCTTCACTTCAGGTTAAGCCCTTTGAGTTTGTCAGAAAGACAGATGCTTCCCAGCTGTTAAACTTTATTCAGGACGAGCATCCTCAGACGATCGCCCTTATTTTGTCATACCTGTCACCGAGCCAGTCGGCACAGCTCATCGGCGCACTTCCGCCCGACAAGCAGTCGGATGTTGCAAAACGTATAGCCAAGATGGACAGAACCAGTCCGGATATCATAAAAGAGGTGGAAAAGGCATTGGAGATCAAGCTTTCATCACTGGTTAACCAGGATTACACCATTGTCGGCGGCGTAGATGCCATTGTTGAGATCTTAAATACCGTAGACAGAGGAACCGAGAAACATATCATGGAGACGTTGGAGATCGACGATCCCGAGCTTGCTGACGAGATCAGAAAGAAGATGTTCGTCTTCGAGGATATCCTGCTGCTTGATGACAGAGCTATACAGAGAGTTCTTCGTGATGTTGATAATTCCGATCTGTCACTTGCGCTTAAGGGCGCCAACGATCAGGTTAAGGAAGCGATCTTCAAGAACCTGTCTTCGCGTCTGGCTGCAATGATAAAGGAAGATATGGACTTTATGGGTCCTGTACGTATGAAGGACGTGGAAGAAGCACAGCAGAAGATAGTAAATATCATCAGAAAGCTGGAGGATTCCGCAGAGATCGTAATTTCCAGAGGCGGAGGAGACGAGATAGTTGTCTAATTTATATAAAGGGCAATTTGTTAAACTGGATGAAGATGGCGGCATAACCATTAATTCCAATAAAAAAATAGCAGAGAGGCTTGAGTCATTAAGCCGTTTTGTCGGTGGAGACGCTTACGGTTCCGCCGACGAATTTTCTGAGGGCTTAATTGCAACTCCGGTTGAGATGCTTGTGGCGGACGGGGCCGGAGAAGGCACGGCTGAAGGCGTTGACAACAGCAATGTCATAAAAGCCGAAGAAAGCCAAAGGGCTGATATAGCTGCAATGCAGGAGCAGGCTCGGGCGGAAGCGCAGGAGCTTTTAGATAATGCAAATGCAGAGGCCACAAGGATCATAGAGGAGGCATCAGCCCAGGCGGAGAGCATGAAGGCCGCAGCGGTGGAGGAAGGAAGAACTCAGGGCCACAATGAGGGCTATAATGCCGGAATGGCCGAGGTAGAGGATATGAAAAACCAGCTCAATATACAGGCATCGGAAATGCAGGCCCAATATGAGAAAATGGTTGAGGACATGGAGCCTCTGCTTGTGGAAACCCTGACGGATATATTTGAACATGTTTTTAATGTGGATTTTTCATCCCGTAAGGATGTGATCTTCTATCTTATAGGTGAAGCCTTAAAGAGCATAGATACGGGAAGAAACCTTATAATCCATGTGAGTGAGGATGATTACGGCTTTGTATCGATGCAGAAAAAAGAGCTTCTGGAGGGCATATCCAATTCGGATACGGCAGAGATAATCTCCGATGCAACCTTAAAAGCAAATCAATGTTATATAGAAACCGATTCCGGTATCTTTGACTGTTCGCTTGAAACCCAGATGGAAGGCCTGAAGCGAGAACTAAGGCTTCTGTCCTATAAGGGTAACGGCGGCGACGGGAACGGAGAGTAATTTAAGATGACGATCTCCTTGGCAAAATACAACAAAATAAAGGGAATGACTTTTTATAAAAAGCTGGGCAAGGTTGTGAACGTGGTCGGCCTTACCATTGAGTCCATCGGTCCCGATGCCAGGCTTGCCGATATGTGTCAGATCATACCTGATGATGATTCCATACCGCCCATACATGCCGAGGTGGTTGGCTTTAAGGGACAGAAAACCCTGCTGATGCCTTATGAAGAGACCGTAGGAGTGGGAGCCGGCTGTATGGTGGTAAATTTAGGACATCCGCTTACGGTAAGTGCAAGTGATGATCTTCTTGGCAAGACGCTGGACGGATTAGGAAGACCCACAGACGGAAGCACCATTCTGCATGGACAGGAATACAGCGTTGAGCAGGCACCTCCGGATCCTATGGATCGTGTCATAATAAATGAGATCCTGCCTTTGGGGGTAAAGGCTGTAGACGGCCTTATGACCATTGGTAAGGGACAGAGAATAGGAATATTTGCGGGTTCAGGTGTAGGCAAAAGTACTCTTATGGGAATGTTCGCAAGAAACACACGAGCCGACATTAATGTTATTGCCCTTATAGGGGAGCGTGGAAGAGAAGTCAGAGAGTTTATAGAGCGGGACCTTGGAGAAGAAGGAATGAAGCGTTCGGTGGTTATAGTCGCTACCTCCGATAAACCTGCGCTTGTTCGTAATAAAGCCGCAAAGACAGCAACAGCCGTTGCAGAGTATTTCAGGGATCAGGGGCGCGATGTCCTTCTTATGATGGATTCGCTTACCCGTTTTTCGATGGCTCAAAGAGAAATAGGTCTTGCTTCTGGTGAGCCTCCTGTTACCAGGGGTTATCCGCCTTCGGTTTATGCCGAAATGCCAAAGCTTTTAGAGAGGGCGGGGAATGGAGCTAAGGGGTCTATAACAGGGCTCTATACGGTTCTTGTTGACGGTGACGATTTCAACGAACCGATCACTGATACGGCAAGGTCGATTTTGGACGGACACATCATGCTCTCAAGACAGCTCGCCCATCAGAATCATTATCCGGCTATAGATGTGCTTCAGAGCATATCCAGATGTATGAGCCAGATCGCTACAAAAGAGCATAAGGCTGCTGCCGGTAAATTAAAGAATGTGCTTGCAACCTACAGAGAAGCCGAGGATCTTATAAATATAGGTGCTTACCAGAAAGGCAGCAATGCCAATATTGACAATGCCATAGAGAAGATAGATGCGGTTAACGATTATCTGATGCAGGACGTGGAAGCTAAATTCGAATTTAATGATGAGCTTGCTATGCTTAAGGCTTTGTTTGAGGAGTGATCATGGCCAGATTCAAATACAGAATGCAGAATATTCTTGATCTGAAGGGGAAGCTGGAAACGCAGGCCAGAATGCAGTTTGCCAATCAGCAGGCCCGTGTTCGTGAGGCCGAGGATGTGCGTGACGGTATGCTTATGAAAAAAGAAGGCTATGTTCAGGAAATCCGGGATATGCAGGATAAGAAGCTGAATATGACGGATATGAAGATAGCATCCAACGGTATCAAAACCATGGACTATTTAATAGCCCAGCAGGAAAAGGTCATAGACAGGGAAAAGGCAGAGCTTGAACGAAGAAGAAGCGAGCTTGAGAGCGTGGTTCAGGAAAGAAAGGCGCAGGAAAAGCTGAGGGAAAAAGCCTTTGTGGAGTTTTTGAAGGAGGAGGCTGCCGCCGAATCCAAGGCGATAGATGAGCTTACCAGCTATACATACGGAGCCAAGAGAGGAAATGACGAGTAATGGCTGAAGAAAAGAAAGACGACAAAAAGAAAGACAAAAAAGACAAAAAGGGCAAAGAGAATAAAGAGGCTCTCGGTATAGAGGGAGGCGAAGAGGAAGACGAGGGCGGTATATTATCGGTGGTTCTGGTTACCGTTGTTATCGTCATCATCTGGCTTGCAATTCTGGCCCTTCTCATAAAGCTTGACGTAGGTGGTTTCGGAAGTAATATCGCAACCCCCATTCTTAAGGATATCCCCGGGGTTAATAAGGTTCTGCCGGGTTATTCTCTGACGGCCAGCGGTAATAGTGCTGAGGAAAGCGGATCCGTCGGATACGATAATTTAGAGGATGCCGTAGCCAGGATCAAGGAGCTTGAAAGTGAGCTTATGATGGCTGAAGAGGGTGTGAATAATTCGCAGCAGACCATAGCGGATCTTCAGTCGCAGATATCAAGGCTTGAAACCTTCCGCGACAATCAGGTGGCGTTTGAAAAGATAAGGGATGAATATTACAACGAGGTTGTTTTCGGAGACAGTGCGCCCAGTATCAGCGAATACAGGAAGTATTACGAAGAGATCAATCCCACCAATGCGGAGATTCTGTACAAGCAGGTTGTGCAGCAGGAGGCTGCCGATGAAAAACTGGAGGATTATGCGAAGGCCTATTCGTCGATGAAGCCAAAGGAGGCAGCGGGTATATTTGAGTCTGAGGTTATGAAGGGCAATATCGAATTATCTGCAAAGATCCTGGGGGTTATGAGTGCCGATTCGAGAGGAAACATACTTGGAAAAATGGATCCCGAGATCGCAGGACAGATCACAAAGGTTATGGAGCCTGAAGAGAATCTGGATACCTCTTATGTTGATACCGGTACGCTACTCGGAACGAATGATCTTGCTAAAGAAGAGGAAAAGCCTGCTAATGATAATACCGTATCGGACGATACCGTATCCGATAATGCAAATGCTAATTAATTTTTAATACAGGGTTAAGTATTGGCAGATATTTACCGATAAAAAATATGTGGATGGTATATCCGCGTGCGTGAACATTTTAAATTTAATAAAGAAGGGAGGCATTTGATGGGATCATTAAATGTTGAGTCGCAGGCAGCAGCAAGGATACAGGTGATGGGAAGTATTCAGAATGCAGCCAAAGCGCAGGAAGGATTCGCATCCTTTACCGATGTATTAAGCGGTGCTCAGACAATGAACTCTTCTGTCGCAGATCTTCCGGCAGCCAATAAGGCTCCTGATATCCAGACCGGAAATGCAGTTGACAACCGGGACAACCGTAAGGTTGAAGGGAATGTTAATAACAAAACCGAAAAAACGGATAATGGGAAAAAAGAAAGCGATACCGGAAAAGAAGCTGCTAAGGTAGAAGAAAGAAAAGAGCCTGAAAAAGCTGAGAAGACCACGGAGGCTGAAGAGGACCCTAAGGTTACGGCAGTAAAAGAGGCAGCGGGAGAGGTTAAGAGCCTTATAGCCGAAGAGCTTGGGATAAGCGAGGAAGATCTCGAAGCCGTGATGGAAACTCTCGGACTAGCGGAAGTGGATTTATTAAATCCGCAGAGCATACCCCGGATCGTAGCAGAGGTTAAAGATGTTGATACAGCGATGCTGATATCGGATGAATCTTTATCACAAACGGTTACGGGCCTTATGGGTGAAGTAAGAGAAAAGGTTTCGGACCTTGTTCAGGAACTGGATGTGACTCCTGAAGAATTTAAAGTAACAATTGATAATGCCAAACTAAATGCAGAGGTTATTTCAGAAGAGATACCTGAAGAAACGATTGCAATGCCTGTAGCTGAAGAAACGGTAAGGACCCCAGCGGAAGCCGTTAATTCAAGGAATGAAAACATAAGCTCAGGGCCGGACGGACAGCCGGAGGAGCAAGGCTTAAGGGTTGTAGTTGAAAAAACACCTGAAAACAATGCGCAGAATGAAAATCTCTCAAATGGCGAAGAAATGAACGATTCCAACGCCGAAGAGATGACAGCACCGAAACAGGAGCTTCCTAAAGAAGCACCGGTAAGAGGTGAAACGCATCAGGTGAATGTATTTCAGCAGAATCTTACGAATGCTGTTAACGATGCGATATCGAATAACACACTCACGTCTGAAACAAATCCAACATTTAGCTATACGCAGGCACAGGATATCTTAGATCAGATATCATCACAGATCAGAATAAGAGTAGAAGAACAGACACAGACAATGCAGATGGAGCTTAATCCTGCAAGTCTCGGCCGTGTGGGACTTCATATAGAGTCCAGGGCAGGAGCCGTTACGGCACAGTTTGAAGCAACAAACGCTACCGTTAAGGAAGTGCTGGAAGGACAGATAGTTGAACTTAAACACAATCTGGA
>JAILOD010000019.1 GCA_024691015.1 Lachnospiraceae bacterium | reverse complement strand
TACTGCTACTCTTTTCCCGTTCCATTCCGTATTTACAGGGCCGACAACGGTACCCGAAACCTCATGTCCGGGAATGACCGTCATAACACTTCTGTTTTCCCCGTATATCTGCTCGATATCATACTCGCTGATGCCCGCTGCCCCGACCGACACCATTACACTTCCCATAGTGCAGCCCGGTGCATTTATCTTCTTTTGTTTTATCCCATCCTGATATTTATATACGTATGCTCTCAATTCTTTCCCACCTCGAGGATCACATCACAGATCCTGTCAACATCCTTTAACTCAAGAGACGCATAGAACGGCAGTGTCATAACTCTCTTTGAAATATCCAATGCAACCGGAGTATCATTTGGATCATAACGGTCCTTATAGCAGTCAAGAGCATTGGTGCAGGGGTAAAAATACTTTCTGGCATGAATCCCTTCTTTATTGAGCCTATCAAACACCTGATCCCGGCCCATCCCAAAGCTGTCCTCGAATACAACCGGGAAATAGGCGTAATTATATTGAACCAGAGGATCTGTCTTCACAAGCTTTAAGCCTTTTACGCCATCAAGCCTCTCCATATATCTGTCATAAACTCTCTTGCGCTTACCTATCTCTTCATCCAGATGCCTTAGATTGCAAAGCCCCATGGCTGCGGCAAACTCGTTCATCTTCCCGTTACCGCCGATACAGTCCACACACTCCTCATCCCGAATGCCGAAATCCTTCATCCTGTCCATTTTATCCGAAAGCTCGGCATCGTCACAGCATACCGCACCGCCTTCTATGGTATTAAAGACCTTTGTGGCGTGAAAACTGAAGATGGAAGCATCACCGTAAGTGGCAACACTTTTACCGTCATAGGTTTCGTTAAATGCATGTGCCGCATCATAGATCACCTTAAGGCCGTGTTTTTTTGCTATGTCTTCTATTGCCTTAACATCACAAACATTCCCGTATACGTGAACCGGCACTATGGCGGAAGTCTTCGGCGTGATAAGCGCCTCTATCTTTTCCGGATCCATAGTATAGTTATCCGGGTCGATATCCGCAAAAACCGGTGTAAGCCCGCTTCTGACCAGTGCGTGGGTCGTGGATACAAAGGTAAAGGGAGTGGTGATAACCTCTCCCGTAAGACCCATGGCCTGAAAGACAAGCTCTAAGGCATAATGACCGTTTACCGTAAGCTGGACATGATCAACTCCCAGTTTTTTTTCAAGTTTTTCTGTAAGTTCCTGATGCTTCTTACCACGGTTGGTAAGCCACCGGGATTCCCAGATATCCTTTATCTCTTCGCAGTATTCCTCAAACGGAGGCATGGAAGAACGCGTAACAAAAATTTCGCTGCTCATAAAATTATCCTTTATTTGGTTGTTCATTAATTATCTCGTTCATAATATACTCATATCTCCGATTTTCGCAAGTGTGCTAACTTTGCTTTGACACATCTTCAATCCACTCACTTACCAGATATAAAGGAACATTAACCATCCAATCCTGCTCCCTGTAATCAGCCATTGAAAATCTCAACGGTTTTAAACTGTTGTTTTTTTCATATACAGTTTTCAGACTCTTTGACCTCAGGTTTTCTTCCGCCTTTACTTCTATCGGATAAACATCCCCTTGTTGTATCACAAAATCGAGCTCAAGCTGAGATTGCTCTCTGGTATGATAATATACTTTTTTATCCAGTGCCTTTAATTCCTGCAATACGTATTGCTCGGTAAAAGCTCCTTTATATTCCGTAAAAGCATCATTATTTACCAGAATATCTGCGGCGTCGACATCCGATAATGCTCCAAGCAAACCCAGATCAACAATAAACAGTTTGAATGCGGATGGATCCTCATAAAACTTCAAAGGCTTCTCAACTTTGGAAACTCTAATGACTTTATATACCAGACCCGCATCTGTGAGCCATTGTATCGCATTTTCGAATTCCTTAGCTCTCCCGCCTTTTTTTAGTGCACTGTAAATAAATTTTTTGTTTTCTTTTGCTAACTGAGCCGGAATCGAATCCCATACCATATTTACCTTTGGAAGAATATCCCGCAGAACATGTTTTGAAAAATCCCTTCTATAATCTGATAATATCTGATTCTGGATTGTTCGCACTTCAAAAAGATCCTGTTTTTTGATATAAGAATTTATTGCCTCCGGCATTCCCCCTACATAATAATATTGCCGCAGAAGATCGATAAAAATATCTTTCAAACCGGATAACTCAGCCCATCTGTGCTCTTCAAGGTTCTGTATAATGATTTCCTTTCCAAGCGCCATCATAAACTCTTTAAATGAAAACGGATAGAGATCGATCTCATCAACCTTACCAACAGGAAAACCACTTCCCTGATGAATATCTATGCCCAACAGACTTCCGGCAACAACTATATGATATTCACCTGCTGTTTCACAAAAATACTTTAACGCCGTTAATCCCGCAGGAACCACCTGGATCTCATCAAGAACTATCAATGTTTCTCCGGGCTTTATGACCTCTCCCGATATCGCGGAAAAAACCCTTATCAGCCTCTCCGTGTTAAAGTCCGAAAAGGCGGATTGCAACAGCGGCGTTTCGTCACAATTTATATATGCAGTATTCTTATACTCCCTGCTTCCAAATTCCTTAATAAGCCATGTCTTCCCAACCTGTCTGGCTCCGTTTACAATGAGCGGTTTTCGGTCTTTATTATTTTTCCATTTAAGTAATTCCCTATATGCAAGTCGTTCCATTTTTCACCTTCCCTGCATATATTTTACACTTTATTGATAGAAGTTTCAATCATGATCACATTTTTATGAGTGAACATTTCAGGTGTGTTGCATTTTTTCTGCCGAAAGAAGTTCATTCATAATATACTCATGTACCTTCTCTCCGCAAGTCCCGTCAAGATTTGCCGCTATATCCTTAACGGCTTCCATCTGGCGTTCCTTAACGGAAGCATAGCCGTCTTCAGCAAAGACCTCAAGGAAGTTTTCAAGAGGGAAAACACGGCTTTCATACATACAGAAGTAGTCCCTGTCATCACCCTTGTCAAAACCGGCATCTCGGGGAACAAGCTCATTAAACAGATCCTCGGGAAGTTCAAGGTCGAATTCCTTGCAGGTGTCGTTTTCCACGTCTATGATGGCCATTTTGGAGTCACGTTCACGCTGGACTAATATGTGGGTTCTGTCGAAAAAAGTTAGATATCTTCCTATCCCATTATACATAGGATCAAAGTTTCGGCAGGGTTCATCCGCACCTTGCATAAATTCTTCAGCAAGGTATGAAAGTTCGTTCGTTTCATTGGAAATTTTTAATATATGGCTTCCGTTGGAATCTACAGTTATAAGATGGTCATATAGTCCCAGCATATCATGTATTCCCGGTAACGGCTGAGAAAAATCCCCTTGTCTTATATACTTGTAATTATCCTCCGGAAGCGTTATCACAAATTCCTTTCCACCATTCCATGGGCGCACACGGTATTCGGCACTTCCTCCAACCATATAAATAAGGCCTTTTTCATAAGCTCCTTTTATTACTATGCGGCTGCAGTTCCTGTTATTTCTTATTCTCCTTGCTCTTTCTTCTATTATCTGCTGGTTTTCATCTTCTATCAGATTGTGAACCTCTCCGTCCGGCTCCAGTTCAAAAACCTCATATTTTCCGGTTCCGGCATAGATCTTAAGCACCTTGTTATCAATAGCATTTGACACATAAAGGTGACTTTTATATATTGCCAATCCACAGCAAAGGGGTATCCCCGGTTCCCAGTTAATACCTTCCATCAGTTCATCCACATCTGTTGTATGATACAGCCAGCCATCTTTAGCGGTAACATACTCCATAATAATATATTTTGTATCCGGGAACAAAAATACAGAATCACCTGCAAAAGTAATCCCGGCAAATTTTACATTATACTTTTTCCCAATATCTCCACTCTGCAGTTTTTCATACCTTTTCATAACCGGATCGTAACTGATTGCATCCTCCCCGAATACAGATCCCATATATAGCTTTTCCTTTATCCCCCATAACGCACCCGTCTGTTTTCTCCACATGGGTTTTTTGAAGGGCAGTCCTTCATACCTCAAACCTTCTTCAGGTGTCTCCGGTTTAAAAGAGAAAATCCCGTTTATATCCTGTGCTGCAAGATAAACCCTGTCACGGACCTTATATCCGATTAACCATTTTAACAGTCTGCGTTCTTTTGGTGTTATCTCTTCCAGCCCCGGATCGAATATAAATACCGGTTTACCCAGTATGGAAAACAGGTTAATTACGGAACTTCCTCCAGATCCTATATACCCATCGGATATGGCTATAGTATCTTCTATCACAGGTGTCCTGTCCAATACGCCAATGCCTTCATCCTCAAAACGCTTTTCCAGCCTTTCGTATTCCTCCAGAAACTGTGGCCTCATAGCCTTCATAGTTGCCTTTAAGACCGGATGCGGCCGCCATATCACCGCAATATTACCGTAATCTTTGATCATAGTAAAAAAGCTGTCCAGTTTCTTTAAGACTCTCTCTCCGTTCCCAAGAAGATCATTAATGGAGGTATTAAGCATCAGCGTCTTCTTCCCCTCAAGCTTCTCTTTCCATTCTTCGGGAATTGATACACCTTCTTTATTCTTTTTTATAACCTTGTCAAATTTAGGAGACCCAAAGGCAAGCACCTTACCATGCCAGGGCAGACCTTTTA
>JAILOD010000063.1 GCA_024691015.1 Lachnospiraceae bacterium | reverse complement strand
TGTGTGCTTTTGAAAAAACAATGATTTTCGAATTGTGTTTTTGACATAGGTAGTTTATTCTATTTAATAGAATTTGACTCTTGGAGGCGGGAATAGTGGACCACTATTTTGAACCCTTAACCTCGTCCCTATGGATCAAAAGCTTTTTAAGGAGGAAGACATATGGCAGCGAAATGGTTGAAGAACACCGTGTTTTATGAGATATACCCCCAGTCGTTTAATGATTCGAACGGAGACGGGATAGGTGATATTAACGGCATCACTCAAAAACTGGATTATATAAAAGAGCTCGGTTGTAATGCGATATGGTTAAATCCCTGCTTTGATTCACCCTTTAAGGATGCGGGGTATGATGTACGTGACTACAAAAAAGTGGCGCCAAGGTACGGAACAAATGAGGATCTTTATAAGCTTTTTGAAGAAGCGCATAAAAAAGACATGCACGTTATATTAGACCTCGTTGCAGGGCATACCTCAGAAGAACACGAATGGTTCTTAAAGAGCAGCAAGGAAGAAAGAAACGAATATTCGGACAGGTATATCTGGACGGATTTCACTTTCAGAGGAGCAAACGGACTTCATTATGTAAGCGGTGAAAGCGAGAGAGACGGTAGCTATGTTTTAAATTTCTTTAAGTGTCAGCCGGCGTTGAATTATGGTTTCTATGAGGTGAAAGAGCCCTGGCAGATGAGCTATCATGACAGAGCGGCTATGGAGACCAGGGAGGCACTTAAGGACATTATGCGTTTCTGGCTTTCGCACGGCTGCGACGGTTTCCGCGTGGATATGGCAGGCTCGCTGGTCAAAAACGATGACGAAAAACAGAGCGGAACCTCTGCCGTATGGAGGGATGTGCGCCGCATGCTCGAGCGTGAATTCCCGGACTGCGCAATGGTTTCGGAATGGAGTAATCCTCCGATTTCCTTAAGGGCAGGGTATGACATGGATTTCTGCCTTAACGAGGTTGGAAGCGGTTATGCCACTTTGATGCGTGACTACTGGAATCGCGGTAAATTCGTATATGGTGATAAAACTGTTGAGGATCACAGTTATTTTAAGAAGGATGCCGGAGGAAACATAAACCGTTTTCTGGATCAGTACATCGACTGGTATGAGGACACAAAGGGAGTGGGATACATGTGTGTTCCTACATGTAATCATGATACGGTCCGCCCTTCATACAACCTTGATACTACTGAATTAAAGCTGGCGTATTCGTTCCTGTTTACGCTTCCCGGAGTGCCGTTTTTGTACTATGGTGATGAGATCGGAATGAAATATCTTAAGCTTCCTACTAAGGAAGGCGGCTACTTCAGAACCGGTTCAAGAACGCCGATGCAATGGGATGAAAGTGAAAATCTGGGGTTCTCGGCAGCGGGCAGTGATAAACTGTATCTTCCGGTAGATCCTGATAAGGATGCTCCGACCGTAAAGGCGCAGGATAATGATGAGAGCTCGCTTTTAAATACGGTTCGAAGGATCCTGTCACTTCGTCATAAGGAAGAGGATCTCCAGGCTGATGCAGAATTTAAGGTTTTACAAAGTGAACCCGACAGTGCCTTTGTATATAAAAGGGGCAGCCTCATCTGTGCCGTAAATCCCTCAGGTAAAGCTATGGAATTTGTGCTTCCGGAAGGCATAAAGGGAGAAGTGATCTACGAGGTCGGGAAGTCCGGCATTAAGGACCACATCCTTAATATGGAAGGACAATCATTTGTTATAATCAGATAATAAATGGGTGTGATGGTTCAGGTTATATGGATGAGATAAGGTCATTTGTAAAAATCATATATGAATGCGTGGAAAGCAATCACAAAGTGATGGAAGAGGATCAGAAGCTGCCGGATGCGGATGTGCTTGAGAGTGTGTGTAACACTCTTCTGAATGTAAGCACCATGGCAGAGGAACTCAGATACCCATCCTTCAGGGTGTGCTTTATCGATCGAGAGTCACTGATACTGGATATGTATCTGCACTCGCATACGGTTATATTTGAAAGTGCGCTGGATTTTAATACACGGGAGCTGCACCGGCTTGCGCCTGCATTGAATCCGGCTATGAGCTATCTTCTTATCGATACTTCGGGGGATGAATATAAGATCATCGGGATAAACGCATCTTATACCATTTGGGAAAACATTATGTTAAAGGAAATAGATACGGGAAACCGTATGCCCGGAATATTTAACCTGTATCTAAAAGGCCCCGGTGAGATCGATGCCTGTTTCGGAGAGTCCACACTTGTAAGATATATGTCCGGAAGGTGCGATTTCTTAAGAACCGATACATTTACAAAAACACAGGTGGCTGAAGAATTAAGGCGTGGTTCATACCTGTCTGAAGAAGACAGATTAAAGGTACTTTATCGTATACTATGGAAGGCTGCAGAGTACAAGCATGGGGGGCTTATTTTTATTGTTCCCGATGAGGATAGCTGCAGAGATTATCTGACGATCAAGTATAAGATACCGACTCCGTTTGCCTTTGGAGATCATAAAAAGCTGGGCCGGCATGCCGATCAGGTTTTAAAGAAGGCGGTTATAACATATGCAGATCTTCTGGCTAAATTCACTTCGGTAGATGGTGCTCTGGTACTGGATAAAAATCTTAATCTGATCGGTTTTGGAGGAGAAACGGAGATCTCTATAAGCGGAGCAACACGTCCGGAGCTTTCATTTATAGGATCGGACAATAAAGAGGTTTCCGACAGGCGTTATGATGATAACGGGATGCGGCACAGGGCCTGTTATCATTTCTGCAATTATGTTGAAGGGGCGGTGGCGATCATTATTTCGCAGGATGGTACTGTTAAGGCCTGTACAAAGAAAGGTGGAAAGGTGCTGGTCTACGATGATGTGGCACTTCCATTAATGTGATGAAAGACAGATCGTTAAAGAAATCGCTGGAATTATTTATTACCTTTGCGAAAATCGGATTATTCACGTTTGGCGGCGGATACGCAATGATATCCATAATCGACCGTATCTGTGCGGAAGAGAAGCGTTGGATCACACATGAGGAAATGATGGATATAACCGTTATGGCTGAATCCACTCCGGGGCCTGTGGCCATAAACTGCTCCACCTTTGTGGGATATAGGCAGCAGGGATTGAGAGGGGCTCTTTTTGCCACGTTCGGAATGATACTTCCTTCGTTTGTGATCATCTTTCTTTTATCCTGTGTATTTGATAGTTTTCTGTCTATCCCCTGGGTGAAAAATGCCTTCACAGGAATTAAGGCGGCTGTCGGAATACTTATAGTCGATGCGGGTATCAAGCTGTTCAAACAGATGGAAAAGAAGCCCTTGCAGATAATTCTACTGATCACTTCTCTGATAGCAATGCTCGTTATCAATATATTCTCTTTAAATATCTCATCAGTCACTCTGATGCTTTCTGCTGCATTTGTCAGCCTTTGCTTTTATGCACTGAAACGTGTGATTAAAGGGAAGGAGAGAAGCTCATGATCTATCTGGAATTACTTATCGGTTTTTTGGAAGTAGGGCTCTTTTCCTTTGGCGGAGGATATGCGTCAATACCGCTGATCCGTGATGTTATTCTGCGTTACGGCTGGATGGATGAGGAAATGCTGACCTATATGGTAGCAGTGAGCGAAAGCACGCCGGGGCCTATAATGGTAAATCTTGCAACCTATGTGGGAAGCACAAGGGCAGGGCTTGTCGGGGCGTTTATAGCAACGACGGCTGTTGTGACACCGGCTTTTATCATCGTCATACTGCTTACGGCTCTTTTTACAAAAGCAGCGGGAAATCCTTATTTTAAGGCGATCCTTGGCGGCCTTATTCCTTGTATCATCGGGATAATTACTGCAACCGGAATCTATACCATAGTGGCTCAGTGCTTTGCGATCGATGACGGGATGAGACCGGATATTAAAATGATCGGTTTAAGCGCAGTTCTCGCACTGATATATTTTGCTTCAAGAAAGGTCAAAAAAGGCGGTATATCGCCTATTACACTTATTATAATTTCGGCTGTGTTTGGGGTTCTTATCGGTAATTTTCATAATTTGTAATTATGCACAGTGAATAATAACGAAAATTTCTCAAAGAACTCTATTATGTGATATAATATTTATTATTTTAAAGGCGATCAGAAAATGATTTGGGAGATAAAATGACTGATAACGCTGAGAAAACACGTAAATTAAAGATATTAAGTTCTTTTATTGTGGTTGCTTTTGTTCTTGCTGCACTGATCGCAGGATGTGTGATCAAGGACGAATGGATCGCTCCGCCGTTATCATACGCAGAAGACCTCATAGACGGATGGACAATAATAGAAGAGGACGGCAGTGAGACAAAAATTTCAGAACCTTTCAGTATCGGATATTCCCGCCCGGTTACCTTTTATCATTCTTTACCGGACAATATTGACAGCAATCAGCTGCTTAAGATCAAGATTCCCTATTATTCGCTGGATGCATATGTTGATGAAGAAAAAATATATCATGCCGGTCCGGGAAAGCTTGGTCATATCACTACCAGTATCGGAAATGTTTTTGCTCTCATACCACTTAAAAGCGAGTATGAAGGAAAGAATATCTCGATTACCGTTTATCCCAGAAATTATCATTATGATGTTATCATAAGGGATGCGGCCATTATAACAATGGCTGAATATTCATTGGAGAGGCTTTATGAGTTTGTTCCTTACGGGATTCTTTGTGTGGTTATAACCATTATAACCATTGTTTCCCTGATCCTATATCTGGTATTCAGATTAAGTGATGATGTGGAAGAACACAGACTTACTTCAGGGTTCTTCCATCTGGCACTGTTCGGATTATGTGCGGTCGGATGGATCGTCGCAGACTTTCACATAATCGGAATGATGACCGGGTGGATGATATTGTCCGGCATGATAAATTACGTGTCTTTTATGCTCGTGCCTTATGTTTTTTCCGGAATTCTTATTCAGGTTTTTGATGAAAAGAATTTCTTCAAGGTTATTCATTTTCTTTCAAAGGCAAATTTCATTATACAGATGGCACTGTTTTTTATCGGTGTTTTTGACATTCCGGATGGCCTTGTTTATTCACAGATCCTTATAGTCTTGATAGCTGTCGGAATGGCGTATTTCGGTATCAGGGTTTTAGGTTCGATGGCAACTAAAAGCACCTGGCTTTTGGCGGTTCCTACGGCTTGCTTTGTGTTCTTCGCCATAATAGGGATGTTCACCTATATCTTTAACGGAAACTGGATGATCTTTGTGGCGCTTGCCTTGACGTTCTATACGTTTACCGTTATCTCATATCTGTGTATCAGCCTGTGGAATATGCTTAAGAAAAATGTTGAGATGGAGCAGATTGAAAGGATGGCCTTTTTCGACGGTCTCACAAATCTTGAAAACAGGCGTGCGTATGATGATCATATAGAATCGTTGAATGAGAAGATAGAAAACGGAGGAGCGGATAAAAAGCTTTCGGTTATCATGCTGGATGTTAACGGCCTGAAGAAAACCAATGATATATTTGGACACGCTGCGGGAGATGAGCTTATCACCGGCTCGGCGGAGTGCATCAGAAGAGTGTTCGGAGGTAACGGAAGGTGCTTCAGGACCGGAGGAGATGAGTTTGTGGTTATCGCTTCCTTAGGTCACGATCTTTTTAAGAGAAAGTCCGAAGATCTGGAGGAAATGCTTTTATCCTGGAGCGGTAAATATATCAGCGGTATATCAATTTCCATCGGAAAGGCTGACAGGGTTGAGTTTCCGGATATGGACATACATGGTCTTCTGGAGGAAGCGGATAAACGTATGTATGAGAATAAGCAGAATTATTATGCAAGCCTGCTGGATGAAGAAGATATTGATGAGGGACCAAAAAACAGCAGGAGAAAGAGCTACGCAGACAATTTTACGCTTACGAAATACACAATGCCCATTGTCAGGCAGATGGCGGAGGTTATCCCCGGTGGCTTCTTTATCTATCGTGAGGACAAGGTCAGAGAGCTTATTTACCACAACAATAAGGTGCTTGATATTTACGGCTGCAATACGAGCGAGGAGTTTAAGGCGCTTACCGGAAATACGTTTCAGGGAATGGTTTACCCGGAGGACTTCGATGTAATACAGGAGTCGATCGATAAACAGATAGATTCCGAGGATGGAGACGGAATGGACCATGTTATTTACAGGATCACCAGACTGGACGGAAAGGTACGCTGGGTGGATGATTACGGCCATTTCAGTCACTCACCGGATTATGGGGATATTTATTATGTGTTTATAAGCGATATAACCGATTCGATCGAGAAAATGTGAACTGATATGAATTGATCATCCGTAAATGTCAACCTTGGTTATATTTAAGGTTGACATTTCTTTTTTGTCTTCATATAATGAACGGGTTGATAAATGTATGGAGGGAAATATGGATAACGTTTTTGTGATCGCATTGGTTTTGTATTTATGTGTATTTGTTTTGATAGGTGTTCTGGATCTTAAAAAGATCAAAACGTTTACGGATTATTCGGTTGCGGGGAAAAATCAGAGTGTGTTTGCCGTTATTATGACATTAACTGCAACAGTGGTTGGAGCATCAACCACTATAGGAATAACCGATACCGTATACAAGATCGGATTTCCCGGATTCTGGTGGCTTGCGTTCGGAGCACTGGGGCTTATCCTTCAGTCGGTATTTCTCTCGGAGAAGGTGAGGCGAATAAATGCTGATACTCTTCCTGATCTTGCAAGTAAGACTGTTGGCAGTGCGGCTGAGAAGATCATAGCGGCTATTATTGTGATCTCCTGGGTAGGAGTTATCGCAGGACAGCTGGTTGCAATGAACTCACTCATTTCCTTTGCACTGGGAGAGAGTAACAGGGTAATATTTTTTGTCGTTTCGGTTATAGTCATAGCCTATACCACCTTCGGCGGGCAGCTTTCGGTTGTGAAGACTGATAAGATACAGTTGTTTATAATTTTTACAGGAGTTGTGATAACGCTGATTTATCTTTATCTTGTAAAAGGCGGGGATACGGCATCTGTTGCGGCAAATATTGAACTGATGAATGAGAATTATACGGGCGTTAATCTTTTTACACAGTTTTTTGTAATAGGCGGTGTCTACTTTCTGGGACCGGATATCATGTCCAGAAACTTTATTTCGAAGGATGAAAAGACAGCGAAGAATTCTGCGCGTGTCGCGGGAGTGGTGCTTTTTGTTTTTGCGATACTTATAACTCTGATCGGTATGTGGATCAAATATAATGTATCGGCCGAGGAGATGGGAGAGAGCGGAGCACTTATGTATGCTATCTCTCTTATGCCTAAAGGAGTCGCAGTCGTTATGATATTCGGCCTTCTGTCGGCAATTCTTTCGTCGACTGATACCTGCATCATAAATGCTTCGACCATTTTTGTTAAGGATATTTTAAAGAAGGATTCGGTGACGGGTGTGCGTATAAGCGTGCTGGTTATCGGAGGGATTTCTCTTGCTCTGGCTATGCTTGGCAGAGGCGATATTATGAGCCTTCTTACCGGGGCTTATTCGATTTATACACCCGGGGTTATCTTCCCGCTTATGATTGCGATATTTGCCTATAATAAGTTTGAATTAAGAAAGGGCCTGTGGCTGGCGGCAGTCATCTGCGGTGGTGCGCTGGGGCTTGCGGGGACATATTTTGGTACGGCGCTTACAGCGGCGGGAGTTCCTGATGTTATAATGGGAAATCTTTCGCTTATCGGCATGGGGATTTCACTTGTGCTGTCGTTTTGTTCGATTAAGAGAGGTGAATGAAATGGATCTGATAAAGCTTGCCGAAGAGATAATTGCGGGAAAGAGACTTGTAAGAGAGGATGATCTTTCTTTTTTTGAGGACTGTGATCTTGATGATCTGAGAAAAGGGGCTGACAAGCTGCGTAAGCATTTCAGTGGTGACAGGGTTGATCTTTGCACCATCATTTCCGGAAAGAACGGAAATTGTTCGGAGAACTGCAGATTCTGTGCCCAGTCGGCTCATAATCATACGGGTTGTGAGGTTTATCCTCTTCTTGATTATGATGAGATTTATGCGGCTGCAAAGTCGAATGAAGAAGAGGGCGTAGACCGTTTTGCGATAGTGATATCAGGGCATCATCCGTCGGATGAGGATTTTGAGAAAATAATCGGAATTTTTGAGCGCCTTCATAAGGAGCTTAAGATCTCGCTTTGTGCATCGCTTGGCTTTTTAAGCTCAGATCAGTTTGAGAGGCTTTATAAGGCGGGAGTCAGGAGCTATCATAATAATATAGAAACATCGCACAGTAATTTTAAGAATATCTGTACATCGCACAGCTTTGAGGATAAGGCTGCGAATATAAGAAGAGCTAAAGCTGCGGGGCTTAGTGTCTGCTCGGGTGGTATCATCGGGATGGGAGAGACCTTTAGGGACAGGCTCGAGATGGCGCTTGATCTTTCGGAGCTTGGGGTGAAGTCTGTTCCTATAAATACGCTGGTCCCGATCCCGGGTACGCCGCTTGAGTCTCTTCCGGTTCTTTCGGAGGATGAGATATTGCGCACGGTTGCGATGTTCAGATTTGTAAATCCCGAGGCGGATATACGTCTGGGCGCAGGGCGTAAGCTTATCGCCGATAATGCACTTCCGGCCTTCAGCGGCGGTGCAAGTGCCACGATCACCGGCAATATGCTGACCACGTCCGGGCTTACGATCAAACAGGACAGGCAGATGCTTGTTGGCATCGGGAGAAGTGTTCGGTAGACGTGAGGGGGTATGTGACATAAATATGCAAATAAATCCATTTCTGTTTAACTATGATCTTATCTGTAGGAAAACAGGTGTCAAGGATGCATAGCACCGCAAAGCAACGCACCCCCGGTCGCAGCTAACAAACGCGTTGCATCGCATCAAGTTTCCACCTTGGCAAAGCAACGCACCCGGTCGCAGCCCACAAATGCGTTGCATCGCATCAAGTTCTTCACTTCGAAAAGCAACGCACCCGGTCGCAGCTAACAAACGCGTTGCATCGCATCATATAATGTAGTAGAAAGGCAACTCTTTTCAAGGATGGCAATTTAACGGGTTGTGATATCCGTGTTGTCCTCTTTTAAACTTGCCTGTCTATTTTTGCGTATCTGTTGTAAATCGGGGTGGCTCCGGTTGCCGACAACTGATTTTGCGGACGTTAAAAACGCTTTCGGCCGCAAAATCATTTAGTCGGCAGGATGCCACCCCGCCAGTAACCTGCAAGAGCCACCAAGAGTCAAGAAGGAGTCAACGAGAACCGCCCCAATGCCGTTAAGTTAAGAAATCCGTCCTTAGTATAATCGACATCTAAGATCGATCTCCATATCAGGGGGATCGAATTTTTTTGAAAAAATAAATAAAAAAAGCCCCAAAAGTACTTGACAGGGACTGGAAAATGTGTGGCCGCATTAACTGCTTATGCAGTTAATGCGGCCCCTTTGATCAGTAAGTGTTGTCGTCGTTCACAGATCAAAGGAGTT
>JAILOD010000055.1 GCA_024691015.1 Lachnospiraceae bacterium | reverse complement strand
ATCAGTATGGTAGGGTTTGTTCTATTCGGTTATACACTTATGAAGCGTTATAAGGAATTTACCATTAAAGACAATAATTACGTATTATCCTTGCTGGACAAGGAATTTTTAAAAAGCATATATGAAACTACGCTCACTAATTACAATGAGCGTCCCGCAGAGTATGAAAACCAGCCACTTTCCGAAGATTACGCCTATTATCTTCTTGACAGGCTGGAGTTTACCGATGAATTCTGGAAGAGCAGGGATATTGTCGTTTCATACCGCGAGCAGGAGGAGCTTTCCAATTTTGCTCTGGGCTTTTTAGATGAAGAAAAACAGCGGTTCATCTATGTGCTGGACGGGGACAAAGACGAATACGCTTATATCCCGGGACAGTATATTTCCCATTCCGACGGTGATCTTACCACCATTAAAACAATACATCACATTATGAATTCAAACCGGCTCATGATCCCGGTTTATGGTCATGCTCATGGCTGGGCACTGACCAATTTCATTCCGTTCACTATTCCCGGTTGTGAAATTCAGGGCGTCGCAATGGTAGATGTACCGATAAATGAGGTTATTCACAGAATGATCTTTTTCGCACTTCTGGCCATTCCCTTTTTTGTGATCGTTGCAACGATAAACGCCACCCTGAATGCGGAATTTCTCGGCAACAGACTTGTAAAGCCGCTTTTAAAGCTTTCAACGACCGCAAAGGAATATATTGCCCGGGATAAGACAGCAGATGATCTCGATACCCATATTTTTAAGGATGAAGCCATTCATACCGGAGACGAGATCGAAATACTCTCAAACAGCTTAAGCGATATGGAAGAGGACCTTAATTCAACCATTAAGAGGGTCCGCGTAATGGCTGCCGAAAAAGAGCGTTTCAATAACGACCTGAAGCTCGCCACAAATATCCAGAGCAGTCAGCTTCCGAGGAAATTCCCGGCATTTCCCGACAGGGAAGACTTCGATATATATGCCTATATGAACACCGCACTTGAGGTCGGCGGAGATTTCTACGATTTCTTTATGCCGGACGAAAACCATATCGCCCTTGTGATTGCCGATGTATCGGATAAGGGCATTCCCGCCGCGCTTTTTATGATGATAGCAAAAGCGCTTTTAAAGAACGAGCTTATGAAGGGTGAAAGCCCGGCTCAAGCCTTATCCAGCCTGAACGAACAGCTGATGGAGAATAACGAATCACATCAGTTTGTTACCATCTGGACTGCTCTTATCGATCTTCGTACGGGAAAGGGTGTTGCCTGCAACGGAGGGCATGAACGGCCGGTTTTAAAGAGGGCAGGCGGAGAGTATGAGCTGGTGGTCTACAATCACTGTATGGCAGTAGCCTGTTTCAAGGGAATTCCTTATAAAGACCACGAATTCGAGCTTCATCCCGGAGACACGATATTTGTTTATACCGATGGCGTTGTGGAATGTGAAAATAGTGAGCACGGGGCTTTTGAGTCCGAAAGGATGCTAAATGCTCTTAACCGGGAGAAGGATGCCGCTCCCGAAAAGCTTATCGCCAATGTAATGGAAGATATCAACGCCTTTAAAGGAGATGCTGCCCAATTCGATGATATAACCATGCTTTCATTTGTTTATAAAGGCCAACGCAGCTGAATAATATTAACCCGTTACTATATAAAGGGGGAATTAAATGTACTGGTACGCTTTAGTAGGAGTACTCGCGATCGCAGTTCTTTTAATAGAAAACTTTGATATTCTGTTTACCAGAAAGAAAAACCGACAGTTTCCCGAGATCAGGATATACAGAAGGCTTTTGTACGGTATTATGGCCTATTATATTACCGATGTATTATGGGGTGTCCTTGACAGCCTGAATCTTACAAAGCTTTTGTTTATAGATACTCTTGTTTATTATGTGGCCATGGCTTGCGGAGTGCTTTTCTGGACCCAGTACGTTGTCACCTACCTTAGAGAAGACGATTTCTTCAGCCGCTTTCTTTATTATGCAGGCCGGTTCTGTTTTGTTGCGGTCTGTACGATAACCGTCATCAACTTCTTCACACCCGTTCTTTTCTGGTTTGATGAAAGCGGTACCTATCATGCCTGTCCTGCACGTCATATTCAGCTTATTTTCCAGATAATACTGCTGCTTTTAACTTCAATCTATACGATAAGAGCCCTTCCGAAGGCGAAGGGTGCTTCCAGAAACCGCTACAGGACCATCTTTCTGTTCGGTATTGCCGTGGGCTTACTTCTTCTGGTCCAGCTTCCTTATCCCTTCCTTCCTCTATATACCATCGGATATATGATAGGTACCTGCCTGCTTCACGCCTTTGTTGTAAGTGATGAGATCGATGAGCTCCTGCAGCGCCAGTCAGAGCTTGCAATTGCCGCAAACAAGGCCAAAACCTCATTTCTTTCCAATATGTCGCATGAGATCCGCACTCCTATAAACAGCGTTCTGGGAATGAACGAGATGATCTTAAGAGAGAGCGATGATGACAATATTCTTTCTTATGCGGAAAACATTCAGAGTGCGGGGCACACGCTTCTTGGTCTTGTCAACGATATTCTGGATTTCTCTAAAATAGAGGCCGGTAAGATGGATATCATCCCTGTAGAATACGATCTTTCCTCCGTATTAAACGATCTGGTAAACATGATAGCTCCCAGAGCCGAGGAAAAGGGGCTTTCACTACAGCTGAATTTCAATCCGGACACTCCAAAGCTTCTTCGCGGAGATGAGATAAGGCTTAAGCAGATAATCACAAATATTCTTACAAATGCCGTAAAATACACTGAAAAAGGCAGTGTCACCTTCAGTGTTGACTATATAAACAAAGGCGACAACGATGACGTTATCTTCTTAAATGTATCTGTTATCGATACCGGTATTGGCATTAAACCCGAAGATATGCAGAAGCTGTTTACCAAATTTGACCGTATAGAAGAAAAGCGTAACCGCAGTATAGAAGGCACCGGGCTTGGTATGAATATCACAAATACACTTCTTACAATGATGAACAGTCGGCTTGACGTGAACAGTGTGTACGGCTCCGGTTCTGTATTTTCTTTCAGCCTTGAACAAAAGGTCATAGGGTGGGAGAAGCTTGGTGATTATGAAAAAGCTTACAATCATTCGATCACACAGCGGAAGAACTATAAATCCCTGTTCGTCGCTCCAGATGCCGATATTCTGATGGTCGATGATAATCCTATGAACCTTGAGGTATTTAAAAGCCTCCTGAAAAGCACGAGAGTTAATATAGATACGGCGGATAGCGGTGACGAGGGTCTGAAGCTTGCCTATGACAAGAAGTATGACATCATCTTCCTTGACCACATGATGCCCGAAAAGGACGGTATAGAAACCCTTCACGAGCTTCGTTCACGTGACAAGGATCCGAATCTTATAACTCCCGTCATCTGCCTTACCGCCAATGCGATCTCAGGTGCAAGGGAAAAATACATGGAAGCCGGCTTTAACGATTATCTTACAAAGCCCATTGATTCAATGAAGCTTGAGGAGCTTATAAAATACTATCTTCCCAATGAAAAGATCCTGAAGGCTCCGGATAAGGCTGATAACGAAGAGATATCATCTGACAAGTCTGTCTATGAAATGTTAGGGCCAATAATGAATTTCAACCGTATAGATATTCCGCTCGGCATTAAAAACAGCGGAACTACCGAGGCATATCTGCCTTTGTTAAAGATGTTCTATGAATCCGTTGATAAAAAGGCTGCCGAGATCGATGGTTTTTATTCTGCCGAAAACTGGAAGGACTATACCATTAAGGTTCATGCCCTAAAAAGCTCGGCCCGTATAATAGGTGCAAAGGCCTTCGGTGAGAAAGCACAGCTTCTCGAAAATGCCGGTAAGAGCGGAGATCTTGATTTTATCCGGTCAAATCACAAGGCTTTTATGGATGAATATTACAGCTTTAAAGAGCCGCTTTCCGGATTATTTGTCTCGGTAAACAAGCCCGATAAGAATGAATTGCCGGAAGCGGAGCCGGAAATGCTCGAAAAACTATTTGATGAAATCCGTTCAGCGGCTTCAGACATGGATATCGATCGATTAGAGGACATTATTTCACAGATGGAAGAATACAGGATCCCCGATAAATATAAAGAACTGTGGGATGGCTTTACTGATGCTGCGGATCAATATGATTACGCCAAAATAAGCGAGCTTTTTGAAAATATTTCATAATAGATAGCCATATGAGGAAATCTTTCGTATATAATAGCAGAAGTATTATTACAGGAATATTTAATGAGGTGATGATCATAGAAAACAAGGAAATTAACAATACAGATAATAATTTAGCTTTAAATGATGAAGAACTGGATCAGGTTTCAGGAGGTTCTTTTGAGGATATTTCGCAGGATATTAAGGTTTCGTATGCGGGAAATGGATTATCCAGAAACAATACAGTCAACTGGACGAACATCAAAAATCCCAAAAAAGGATGAGTAAGTCAACGGGGACGGTTCTGGTTGACTTACA
>JAILOD010000258.1 GCA_024691015.1 Lachnospiraceae bacterium | reverse complement strand
TATCTTTGTGATTGCACTGTTTATTTTGTTCATAATTAGTTTGATAAGGTATAAAAAGAACATGAATATAGCAGAATATCTTTATACACAACCGTTGATTTTTAAATGGCCTGTTATATATCTTCTGTTTTTTATAACCCTGATATATGGCAGATACGGGATTTCATTTGAGCCTCAGGAGTTTATTTATTTCCAGTTTTAGAATGTGATATAATTCATATATGAGTTTGTTCACCATTGAGTGGGAAAGGAGTACATCATATGCGTTGTTCATACGAGCAGTGGCTTGACTGGTTTATTCTGGATAATAAGATCGATACAAATAAGGTTCTTATAGAAGAGGTTATCGGCTCCGAGATGGTGAAGTTTACTTACAGGCAGTTTTTTGACCGTACGTATAAAATGACCATACTTCAGCAGCAGGAGATTCAGGAAAACATGATGATCAGAGAGCGTACGGGCGGAGATATAGAGGAATACTTAAAACAAAGATGCAAGGAAATGGTGGAATATGATCAGGAAAAAGCAAAAGCAGGTCCCTCACACTTCTGGGAGGAATGAGAAAAAGAGATCGAAATCGCGCTGCAGCGTTTTTGCAAAGTGCGGCGCGTGTTCACATATTGATGTGCCCTATGAGGAACAGTTGAGTATTAAGCAGGGAAGTATGATCAAACTGCTTAATACTTTTTGTTATGTGGATAAGATTGTAGGGATGGACGATCCCTTTCACTACAGGTGCAAGGTGAATTCCGTTCTGTTAAAGCGAAAGGACGGCTCGGTCGTTCACGGAAATTATTCGGAAGGGACGCACCGCATAGTTCCGATAGAGAACTGTCTTATTGAGGATGAGAGAGCAGACAGGCTGATCACCGATACGGCGAAGCTGCTCGGCGATTTCAAAATAAAGATCTACAATGACAGATCGGATTTCGGTCTTGTGAGATATCTTATGGTCAGAATAGGAAAGTTCACAGGTGAGATGATGCTCGTGATCGTTACGCGTTCGCCCATCTTTCCGTCAAAGAACAATTTCATAAAGGCCCTTCTTAAGATCCATCCCGAGGTTAAGACCGTTGTTCAGAATGTGAATAGCCGCTCGGATTCAATGGTGCTCGGAGACCGCGATATCGTGATGTACGGCAAGGGCTATATTACGGATGAGCTCTGCGGGATGAAGTTTCGAATTTCGCCCCGCTCGTTCTACCAGGTGAATCCCGTTCAGGCGGAAAAAATATACAAACGTGCTATAGAGCTTGCGGATTTAAAGGGAGATGAGGTAGTTATCGATGCGTATTGCGGTACTGGCACGATCGGCCTTATCGCCGCGGCGGCAGCGGGCAGGGTGATCGGTGTTGAACTAAACGCTGATGCGATCCGTGACGCAAAGAAAAACGCTGAGATAAATTCCGTGGAAAATATTGAATTCATATGCGATGATTCAACGAAATTTTTGGAGGATTATGCCGAAAAAGGCGGACAGGCCGATGTGGTCTTACTTGACCCTCCACGCGCCGGAGTGGGCGACGCCCTCATAGAAACCCTTAAGCGCGTAAAGCCGTCGCGGATCGTTTATGTGTCCTGCAATCCGTTTTCTCTTGAAAGAGATCTTAAGAAGTTTACGGAGGACGGAGAGTATACAGTGAAGGCCATCACACCGTATGATATGTTCCCGATGACGGAGCATGTCGAGGTCGTGAGCCTCTTGGAACGGATGACTAAAAGAAAGCCAGACACAGGCATCAGTCTGTCGCTGGATATGGGGGAGTATTATGACATTATTGAGAAAGAGACTATGAATCGGCAAAAAAATGAATAATTGCCGGATTATAGGCTATGTAGAGAAAAAAGGCAGTGGAAGTGATCAAGACGCTATCCACTGCCTTTTGTTTATAACCAGAACTTATTCTTCAAACATCTTTACTCCGTCAATAACTATTTCATCATAATTCATATCATCTATAGTCTTTGAAATCTGCCAATCATTATCTTTCATTGTAGAAATGAACTCATCGGGCAGTTTGAGATTATAGTTTTTGACATAATAAGCTAAGTCACCGGGCCATAACCAGATACCGTCAGTATAACTGCTTGCAATACCTGATGTACCTTTTTCCGGTGCAATTATGTCTTGGGTTATTTCAGGGCTTACAATAAATTCCACTCCGCCTCTAAGATACTGATATATTTTCTCAATATTCTCAGGTTTTTCTTTGTTGATAGAATCGAGGATGGAGTTGTTGGTTTTCCTTCCATGAGGCATTTCCTTATAATATCCAACAGTTTTCAGTTTCATAATTACCTCCTGTTCTTACCGCTGGGATAGTAGTCAATCCATCTGCCAGAGTTAGTAGTTTCGTCCGGACCTATAACCATCGTTCCATTAGGGTATATATGCAAAGTATCTGATGGTGCCCGGACAACCACGCCAAGCTTGTTTGCAAGATTTTGGGCAAATGATCCCGTTTCGATTCCTGTTTTACACGAAAGTAATCGTATTTTACCGCCGGAATAGCCTTTATCCTGTTTCAAGAACTTGGCTAAACGCCTCTGATCAAGAATTATCTCTTGTTCACCTCCAGCAGTTTTACGAAATACAGATATACTGTTAGGTGAACCGTGTACGGCTACGTCCGTATATCCAGGTTCTTTTTTTACTTTTTTAGCAACTCTGGCTAAGGCTGCACCTTGACCGTTACCTACTAATGTTGAATCCGCAGTAATGATACCACTTCGTCTTGCACCTGAAGTGGAACCAAAACCACCATGAACACCGGCACCATTTACGCACCTGTCTTATCCCGACTAAGTGAATATTCACTATCGAATTGAAGAATGCGTATTCCCATATTGATATATTCGGAGAATATATCATCGGGAGCGGAACCATATACTACAATGCAAGCAGGGTGCAATCTGCTCACTGTTGCTTTCAGTCCTTTGCTAAAATACTTACGCTCCTCACGAATTTTCATACATCCGTGAGAGCCTACACATATCGTACTGCCGGGTATTATTCCATTATAGCAGAAATCATAAGTGCGCTCATCACCGGTTCTGACATTAGGCAGTACAGTCATGCCGTTTGACTGCCACCAATGTCCGAGAGCTTTGCCCCGATATGAGTTCCAGGCCTGCATTACAAGAGGCATATCACGATAAAGACTGAAATCCGGGGTTATGACTCCATTAAACTGCTTGAGCTTCGGCAAATATACTCCGGGCTTATTCCAAACCCGTTCAAATCCGCCATCGTCCTCATAAAAATGCACCCACTGATCATAATCATCAGACTTTAATGCCTTTGAAAATGATATTAAGCGGTTGGGCAATGCCGATTCCGGCTCTATTACCGGTATTTCAAGTGTTCCATCATACCTCGCATCATGGACAAGATATGAATGGAATACATCTCTGCATCCCGTTCGGATGCCATTGATTTTGGACATAATATCCACCTCCTTGTTGAAAAAAATCATTGTTTGACCTGTAAATTTTCATTTCAGATTTCCTTTCATGGTTGATTTTTTTCTCCGGATGTGGCAAAATGTTAAAACTAGTAAACGGATGCGTGCATCCGGAGAATGACACCTTGATACATTGTTACCAGCAATTATCAGGGTGTTTTTTATTGGTT
>JAILOD010000237.1 GCA_024691015.1 Lachnospiraceae bacterium | reverse complement strand
AAAAAAGTGATGATTGTAATAACGTATCAGAGTCTGTAATTCTTCCGAAAACTTTTTTCCTTTAACATCAAAGGCTTTCAGATACAGACTCATGACCAGAATTTCCTTATTCTGGCGATAGCAGTTTGTAACATAGTCGTTAAAAGCCGTAATATTTACCGCACCGCTTTCGAGATCGTAGGGGGTGGAGTGCGCCAGATAAAGTATGGCGATCGAAGGCATGAGGAATGATGCTACCGTAAAAGAAGAGGTGTCCAATATGCCTTGGATGATCATGATGAAGATACTTATAAGAGTGGAAAAACAGGCACCCAAAAGAACCTGCTTATATATCCGGGATCTGTTGTTTATGATCATAACAAAAATAAGCGCCACGAAAAAGATATAGCCCATCGGGAAGATGGTGATACCGTTTACAACGGTGCCGTTTTCGCGGATGGTAAGCTCTCCTGAGGTTAAGGAGATAACAAGATCAAGAACCGGGATCAGGAAAAGGGCTATAAAAGCCGCATAGATATATATGTTGGACAAGCCGCCCTTGACGTTGAATGTTTCACGTATATAAAAAACATAACAGGTTAAAATTGAAAACAGCAGGAAATGAACGATTATACGAAGGGAATAGACCATTATATCGGGAACTGTCGGTAACAGCATGATACTCATATGATAGTGGATATCCATAATGGCCGTGAACAGCAGTAAGTAGATACTTGTTCTGAAAATAACAAAATTAAGGGTACGATTAATATAGGCCGTATGAAAAAGTATGATGAACACCAAACATACCGCCAGCACAAGAAAATCTCCTACTGGGGAAAAGCCCCCATAAAACGTGAGTGCCATCTCTGCCATAAAAATCTCCGTTCCCTCATCTGATGAGTATATTATACGAAAAAACAGCTGTTTTTTCAATATTAACTTGACACATATTTACATTCTTGATACAATACATTGGCTTTGAAAATGCTGTTATAGCACAGTCGGTAGTGCGCCGCATTGGTAGTGCGGAGGTCTCCAGTTCGATTCTGGATAGCAGCACTAAAGAGCATTAAATAGAGCTTCACCGTACAAGGTGGGGCTTTTTTTTTAGCAGGTTTTGAGATATAATTCTTTAAGAAAAATTACAGATTCTGAGGTTTATATTTAAAATGGAAAAACATAAGCATTTTATTGAACAGGAAATAGACAAGGACCTGAGCGAAGGCGTTTACGATAGCGTACATACCCGTTTTCCGCCGGAGCCAAACGGCTTTCTTCATATCGGTCATGCCAAATCCATACTTTTAAATTACGGGATGGCAAAAGAATATAACGGGAAATTCAATCTGAGGTTTGACGATACCAATCCCACTAAAGAGAAATCCGAGTTTGTAGACTCTATAAAAGAGGATGTTGCCTGGCTCGGAGCCGACTGGGAAGACAGGCTGTTCTTCGCATCGGACTATTTCGATAAAATGTATGAAGTGGCAGTTGAGCTTATAAAAAAGGGAAAGGCCTATGTTTCAACTCTTTCGGCCGACGAGGTAAGAGAATACAGAGGTACACTCAAAGAGCCCGGTAAGAATGATCCCGACAGGGATAGAAGCATAGAAGACAATCTTAAGCTGTTTGAAGAAATGAAGGCGGGAAAATATGCTGACGGAGAAATGACCCTGAGGGCAAAGATAGATATGTCCTCGCCAAATATAAATATGCGTGATCCCGTCATATACAGGATAGCGCATCTATCTCACCATAATACCGGTGATAAGTGGTGCATCTATCCCATGTATGATTTTGCACATCCGCTGGAGGACGCCTTCGAGGGTATCACTCATTCACTTTGCACACTGGAGTTTGAAGACCACAGGCCTCTTTACGACTGGGTAGTGCGGGAAGCAGGCTTTGCTCATCCTCCCAGACAGATCGAGTTTGCGAAGCTCTATCTGAATAATGTGGTTACAGGTAAACGTTATATTAAAAAGCTGGTTGAAGACGGAATAGTTGACGGATGGGACGATCCCAGGCTGGTGTCCATAGCCGGGCTCAGAAGAAGAGGGTATACGCCGGAATCCATCAGACTGTTTGTTGAGCTTTCGGGCATATCCAAGGCAAATTCCACATCGGAAATGGCAATGCTTGAATACTGCATCAGAGAGGATCTTAAGCCAAAGGCAAAGCGTATCATGGCTGTGCTTCATCCGTTGAAGCTTATAATAGACAATTATCCCGAAGGGAAGACGGAGATGCTTAAGGCCGTAAATAATCCCGAAAACGAAGAGCTGGGAAGCCGTGAGGTTGAGTTCGGAAGAGAGCTTTATATCGAGGAGGAGGATTTCATGGAAGACCCTCCCAAAAAGTATTTCAGGCTGTTTCCGGGGAATGAGGTCCGGCTCATGAATGCGTATTTTGTGAAATGCGTTGGCTTTGATAAGGATGAAAACGGAAAGATCACTGCCGTTCATTGCACCTATGATCCTGCTACAAAACAGGGTGAAGGTTTTGAGGGCAGAAAGGTAAAAGGAACCATTCACTGGATAAAGGCGGATACGGCACTTAAATGTACGGCACGCTTGTATGAGAACATAGTTGATGAGGAAAAGGGTGTATACGATGATGATAAGAATCTCAACCTGAATCCCAATTCACTCACGGTCTGTGAGGATTGCTATGTTGAGAGCTTTGTGAAGGATGCAAAAGCGTATGAATCATTCCAGTTTGTAAGAAACGGATATTTTACCGTGGATTCAAAGGATTCAAAAGAGGGGGCACCTGTTTTTAACAGGATAGTTTCGTTAAAGAGCTCGTTTAAGCTTCCTGAACAGGGAAAATAAAATAATCAATTTGGGGATACCGTAAGGGCGATAATGAGACAGCACCGTTGCGGTAATGCAGAAATACTTGATAATTGGAGGGTATTATGGGTTTATTGGATGGAATGGAAGGCTTTGGTATCAAGGGAATGAACACGGGCGACATGTTCTCTCAGGGATCAAATACCAAAAAGACGGAAGAAAAAACCGAAAAAAAAGCTCCGGTCGAAGAGGAGAAGAGCTTTGTTTTTGCGAAGAAATATACCTGTCCTGTCTGTGATCACGCTTTTGAGACCTTGACGGTAAAAAGCTCAAGGGCCAGGCTTATCGGTATGGATGAGGATCTCCGCCCTAAATATTACGGTATCGACACCTTAAAATATGATATTGTGCTTTGTCCGAAGTGCGGATATGCTGCTATTACAAGCTATTTCCCTAACATAATAAACGCACAGAAGAAGCTCGTACGGGAGAATATATCCGCTAATTTTACTTACAATGAACCTGAAGGGGATACATATTCATATGAAGAAGCAGTCATCAGATATAAGATAGCTCTTTCAAATGCAATGGTAAAAAAGTGCAGGGATTCGGAAAAAGCTTATATCTGCCTTAAAATGGCCTGGGTTTTAAGAGGACAGAAGGAAAACCTGGATAAGTCAGATCCCCGGTTCAAAGATATGTATGAAGAATGCGAGGTAAACGAACAGGGCGCCCTTCAGCTGGCAAAGGATGGCTTTGTGCAGGCAAGAGCGGGGGAGAGATTTCCGATCGCAGGCATGGATGAAACAACTCTGGATTATCTGATATCGGCCCTTTCCTATGAGCTTGGAGATTACGATACAGCAGGCAGGCTTTTGTCCAATATAATAGTTTCCAAGGTTGCTAATAACAGAATAAAGGATAAAGCCAGAGACCTTCTGGATAAAGTTAAGGAGAAAAGATAAAGATCAAAAAAAGTCTGCCGGATATGGCAGACTTTTTTGTTTGATAATTTACAGATTTGACAAGGGGTTACCGTGATGTGAGCCGCCCCATATAAGGTTACGCCACTGCTCCAGCTGGTCCACTGTCATGAAGCCGTTTGAAGTGCCCATATAACCGATCTTGTAGGATGCAAAGAGCATTGCGTTCTTGATCGAGGTTGTGGAATCGCCGCTTTCCTGATAGCAATGCAGGAAGCAGGCAAAAAGGGCGTTTCCTGCACCGGTGGTGTTTACAACCTCATTTGTCTTAACGGTGTCGTAATGAACATTTATATTCTTGTGTTTATCATAAAGGATAAGACCCTTTGAACCCTGACCAAGGATAATGATGTCGGTGCTGTATTTATCGGCCATATCCTTAACGAAATCGAAGGGGTCTTCATCGAGCGTGTCATCGCTGAAATACAGAATGGAAGCATTTTCGAGGAAATCCTTGTTGTATACTTCCTTTTCACGGTTAAATGCGTGGATGTTGACCGCTATTTTCTTTTCGTATTCTTTTGCTATATCTATGAAAGGACGGCAGAAGTTGGCGTTTGAAAGAACCACCATATCGCTGGATGCGATCATCGGAGGAACCATGGCCATGCGGTATTCTGCTGTTCTTAAGTCCTTTATGTCTTCAAAGATCTGCTGTTTACGCGTTTTGTCATACAACACGACCTGTGTCGGTGTGGCTTCGATAATGGGAAGGATATAATCGGTGTTAAGTGTTATCTGCCTGTCAACGGGGTTGAAAACACTCATATCCTGATTTCGCCCTACTACCGAAAGAAAATCAACCTTATCGCCAAGCCAGGAAAAGGCAAGGGATTCGTTGAATGCATCACCGCCGGCGGAAGTGAAGATGGTGTCCGGACAGGTAGTGATGTTTGCGTATTCGACAGGTATTTTGTCGACTTTTACGATCGTTTCTATCTGTGTTATGCCCGCAACTACAAATTTACTCATGTAAGTCCCCCTTAAATCAGAGATTTTCGAATTTAAACTCTGATACCGCATCCTCTGCGGCATCTTTTATTACACCGGCGCCTTCTTTAGCCTCGTTTACGACACTGCCTATTACCTTGGAGCCTTCCTCTTTTACGTCTGACAGAGCGTCTGCTGCCTGTTGCGCTTTGTCGGCTGCGGCTTCTGTTACCTTCTCTGCAGCCTGCCCGGCTTTTTTTGTTACATCTTCCGCCTTTGTAAAGTCTAAGGGAACATAGTCTCTTGCTTTTTCGTCTGCCTTGTCCGAATTTTCTGCTTCGCTCTTTAAAAACTCTTCGAGATCATCGTTTACTTCGTCGTCGAAATCGTCGAAATCTTCGGAATCTTCCTGAGTTTTTAAATAATACCAGACACCGGCCGCTACTGCGCCTATGACTCCTGCAAATGCTAAAAATTTACCTAACTTCTTCATTTTATACCTCCTGAGTTGGGGTGAGCTTTTCGCTTCAATTATTCATAAATTATAATATTTTTGGGAGGATAAGTAAAGTATTTATGGGTGGAGAGGAATTGATACAGGCCTTTGAAATACTCCTGATATGCGTGTATCAAAAGTGGAACGTATATTTTAAGAGGGATCGGCTAATAGC
>JAILOD010000233.1 GCA_024691015.1 Lachnospiraceae bacterium | reverse complement strand
TGTCACCGTGCTCTCCGATGATAAATGCGTGAATGGAACGGCTGTCAACGCTCAAGTGCTCTCCAAGAAGATATTTAAGACGGGCCGAATCCAGTACCGTACCGGAGCCGAAAACCTTCGCTTCCGGAAATCCGCTGAACTTCACCGCCGCATAGGTAAGTATATCAACAGGGTTTGCTACTACCAGCAGGATAGCGTCCTTATTGTACTTTACGATCTCGGGGATTATGGACTTAAATATACCTACATTCTTTTTAGCCAGATCAAGCCTTGTTTCTCCGGGTTTCTGCCCCGCACCTGCAGTGATGATTATCACCGATGCATCCGCCAGATCCTTGTAATCTCCGGCATAAATCTGCATAGGCTTTGCGTATGTAAGACCGTGGCTGATATCCAGAGCCTCTCCCTCTGCCTTGTCCCTTGATGCATCGATCAGAACCATTTCCGAAAACAGGCCGCTCTCCATAAGAGCGAATGCCGATGCGGAACCGACAAAACCACAACCTATGATACCGACTTTTCTGCTGTCTGCCATAATTACCTCCTTAACATATACAAAAAACAATTCTTATAAAGCTTATCATAAAGAGCGGAAATTTAAAATAAAAAAGCAGTGTCAAAAGCCTTTATAAAAATTCTATTCGGTATCGTTATCTTCCTGTGAGTTTTCAAGCATTCTTTTATAAAACAGTTCTTTATATTCATCATCGTATTCATCGTTGGGAAACTCGCCATAATACCATTTTTTTGATTCTTTAAGTTTTTTAAGAAACTCACTTTTATCTAAGTCTGCCATGTTCTCTTTTATAAATTCCTCAGAGTTTATGTTTTTTTCTTTGCAGACAACTTCGATGGCCTTCTCTGCATCCTTTTCCCAGTTCATAGTCAATTCACGTCTGTCCTGTTTGAATAAACCGTCCAGCCTCAGCAGTCCCTGCCCATCAGAGAAAAGACCGGTAACGGTGTTTGAATTCAGGCTCGAAATACGGAAAATCTCTGCCCTTACAGAGTATATAAGTGTTGAGACTTTTCCATGCCTTGAAGTGGGATCATCCTTGTCCTCTCCCCGTTTAGTCTGATATTCCTTGCACGAGCGGAGAAGCTCCATATATTTTTCCATAAGCGAATATTTCATTTTCTCAAAAATCTCGGGACTATCGATAATATCATCTTTGATGATACCGCCTTCAAGATCCTTTTCTATACTTACGATAGTGTCCTTTATCTGCTTCATCTGCGGACTGTCCTTTTTGCCGCCACGTTTTTGATCATACTTAACGGCCGTCATAATATCCCTGAACGAAGTATAGGTTCTTTCGTTTTCCAAAGTATCCTCGTTATCCGTTTCGTTACCGGTTTTAACCCCGGAAAGAACGGCTCTGTATATCGATAGAGCTCGCGAACAGGTAAGGATCACATCCCTGTTATCCCTGAATTTTTCGCTTGTCATAACAGCCTTACAGTTCCGGATCACATTTTCGGATTGCCAGATGAGCTCGCTTTTGATATCTGTTTCCATATTTTCTTCACTCTGCATCCCCGTATAAAGATTACGTCCCTTTTCATATGAATCTACGATAGATGCAATAAGATCCGTATACAGCGAAGGCTCGCCATCGGGATCCTTATAATTCTTTTTAAGATCCCGTATGTCAGCAAGATTCTTCTCGCTGTATATCATATCCCTGATATCATAATCTGCCAGAGTGTCATCAACATACTCATTATCGACGAACCAGTTTTTGATAACTTCCTTAATGGAATCCTGTCGGCCTTTCTGATCTCCGATATCTTTTTTAAGGCCTTCCATGATTTCGACCGCTTCTTTCATATCACGCATACGGATCAGTACGCCGTTCTCATCCTCTACAAAAACGCCCTTGGGAAGCTCGCTGTATCCGCTTCCGCGGTAGCCTTCCATGGTAGCTCCGTCAATAACCATCCTTCTATGTATCTTACCGTCTCCCTTTACAAGAAGCTGGGAAGCATCGACTTTGTCCATGCCCATATTATGCCCGACTGCCTTAAGGATAATGCGGCTCTGCCCTCTTACCTGCTGGGAAGGGAACATCACTGAACTGTATTCGCTGTACATGGAATAACAGGTTGTGGCATTTATCATTGAAGGATCGGAAAAACCCTTATAATGCTTTTTTCCGCTTTTATTTTCCGTCACAACAGAATTTTTCTGCAGATCGAGCTTATGATTTAATCCATCGTTCGATCCCAATCCGGGTACCGGATCCAGCTGGATCATATTCACCTTGATCAGGCTCCTGCAGCTTTCAAGATGTTCTTTTTTCAGCATATCCTCCAGCCAGTTATTCATCCTGAGTACTGCCTTACTTGCCGCAACTGCTCCGCGGCTGTGGGCCTGAAGATTGATATAAACCGGTTCTAAGCTCTTAGGATCCTTCCCCTTCCATTCATTTATTATCAGCTTCAGCTTATCGGTCATCATCCCATAGGCATAATCCACATTATTTTCTATACTGTAATTTCCACGGTTTAATATCCCCCGCAGATACTGTACGCCTCCGACAAGAAATCGTGTTTTCCCGTCCTCCTTCAGATCCCCTTTAGCTCGAAGATATTTTCTCTTCTTGCCTATCTGCTTTCCGTAGATTGTTTCATAAAATTCCCTTTCCTCTTTCGAAAGATCTTTTCCGAGCGAAGTATCCCCACCAGCGCCGGAATGGTCCCTGCGAAATTGCTTATAGCGTGAGCCGGCTATATCGATACTTATTACCTTAGCTCCCTTCTCCTTAAGCTTTGTACCCAGAGAATGGTGCATATTTATCGTACGTTTCTCATCGGACAGCTCCTTCACCGCTTTATCATACCTGGAATATACATCTCTTCCCGTAACCTTCTCTATCAGACC
>JAILOD010000211.1 GCA_024691015.1 Lachnospiraceae bacterium | reverse complement strand
AGATCAACAGGACTGCTCCTGCAATTATTGCTATGATGGCGGCAAGGGGCAGGCCGGAGCTTTCTTCGGTGTTTTCCTGCTGCGGGGCCTCGGTGGATAAGGTTCCGGTTCCGACATCCACGTTCCAAACAGTGTCGTTTCCGGGAACAGGTTCGCCTACCTGATCAGGATCTGCATTCACATGGTGGCTGCAAAGAATAAACAACATGAGTATTATTGTAAGCGTTATCTTGCCTGAATATCTCATAAGGATGCCTCCTTTCGCTTGATAAGTTGTTCTGATACTTTTATCATAGCAAGAAAGCTTTGTTTTAACAAGGTTTTTAAGTTTTCTAAAAGCATCCATGACTTTTCAAGAAAAAAACATGCCGGGTGTTTTTTCACTTGGCATGTCGTTTATCTATATTTTTGAGGCTGAAATAACTTTTCGCTTCGCTCAGAATTTTCTTTATCTGACAGCCGCATGAGTCAGGCTATGTTACATCATCCGTAAGGCGATGCAGATAATCATTACAAAGCTCCACTATATCGGCAGGGGCTTTTTCAACAAATTTTGCTTCTCTCCTTGCCAGATCCACTGTTCGGATCTGGAAGCACAGAACTACACCCTTCGTTGAGGTTCTGTCGTCAAGTTCCACCTCAAGTGGATAGTTTTTTTGCTTTGATGTTATTGGGAGTATAATATTGAGGCCCCCGGGTAGCGGAACTGAATTCATAACAAGCACCGGCCTAAACTCACCCTGTTCGTGTCCTCTAACCGGATTAAGATTGACTTTGACGATATCTCCTTTACCAAACATCAAATAATCTCACCTCCAACATCTTCTCCCCAGTCTATTTCTTCAGCCGTTCCAATGTCCTCCTGGGTGATCTCCGAAAACGATTTGCCATAAAACTGCTCAAACATCTGCGCTGTCGACTGTTGTTTTCTCATAAACAATCCGTCATCCTTCAGTTCACATGCAACCTGGTCGCCCGCACGCAATCCAAGGGTATCCGCTATCACTACAGGTATTCTTATACCTATGCTGTTTCCCCATTTAGATATTGCAACCTTCATACTATCGCCTCCTTTACAATATACATTGTATATCATTGTGCGCTCTTTTGCAAGCTCTTTTCATTTACTGTGTTTTTTTTAGAATCATTTACTCTATTTTTTGAGACTGTGATTTAGGTCACCGGGGTTCATAATTAATTCAATCCTCATTTTTAAGCAGATATTTGTTGTTAACAACTTTCATGGAAAGAGCTCCGCTGATTCTCTCGCAGTATACCGGCTCGGTCGGTCGAATGACGATTCCCTCTTTCTTGCCGCCATTTGGGTATTCTCCTTCCGATCTTGCAAGCAATGCATCCACCGTTGGATACTTGGCCGGAAGATCCATACCGACTTCCTCGATCGGCACCATGTTCAGATTCATTATATTACAGATCTCCTGCATTTTCTTAAGACCGAGTCTATTGCCATCAACACGTATCGTGAAGACATACCACTCCGGCCTTGCCAGCTTTAATCTGTTTTTCTGGATACCCGGAGCGCAAAACTCACCCTGAATAGTCAGCAGATGCAACTTATTCTCTTCATAATACTTGCGCATCTTAGCTTCTATATCGTCTCTTTTTACCAGCTCGTAGAAATCGCTCTTTCCGTCATCCTTATACTCATAGTTATGCCCGGTCACATGGAAGCCTTCCTCATCAATTGACACAGAATGAGATGATCCATCCATCTTCGTGCTGATATAATATTCCAACCCGGCAAAGTCCTTAATAAGCTCGGGCTCTGCCTGTACTCTTGTTTCATCCGTATGCGGTACGTCAACGGGCAGGCCTGCGATCACCGTGCCGCCTGTGGTCGCCTTTTCTTCTATCTCCCATTTTCTGATGCCCAGAATTTCCGTAACATCGGTTCCCGGTTCTACTCCCTCTGCAATTTCCGGGAACTCGCTTACCGGCAATAACAATCCCTGAGAGATCTGTCCTTTAAATTTCATAGTGCGAAGTCTGAAACCCTCACCTAATATGTCACTCTTTTTGTAGCTTGAGGCCCTCATGAACTCAAATTTATCGCGCACAGGCAAAAAGCTGTCGATCTCAAAGTAAACCGCAAGGTCCATAGGCTGAAACTGCCCCTTATTTACGACACACTGCCACCCGAGCACGTATGCAAGTTCTATCCTGTCTGCACCTTCTATAGGCTCTATCTTCCAAATTCTCTGTATACTTGCAAGTTTTCTCATTGCTGATTCTCCCTTCTTATTTCTTCTAACAGCCTCCCAAACACCTTTTTCTTCATTCTTATGATCAGATGCTTGTGATTCAATCGCTTGTATTTTAGCATGAGGCCCCCGTTGTTGTCATTAAACCATTGGTAAAAAAGTACCTTGCATCTCATCCGGGCTTTGTTAGTATTATCAGGTCTTCAATCCGGTCTAAACCGAACAACTCGACCAGGTCCTCTGCCGGTTCGTAACTTGGAAGCGCACTCCCATTCAGCCATTTGTAGACGGCTGTCAGCGAAAGACCGGTGTACTCTGAAATGTCTTTAACACTTATGTTTTTCTCCTGCATCAGCTGCTTTATTTTTTCCGATGTCGCAATTACATCAACGTTATGCATATCCTTTTCCCCATCTTAAACCTTATTAAAACTTTCTTTTTGCGCCTTGCTGTATTCCGGTTCCTTTTTAAAATAGCACACTTGTTCGATTTTGCAAGCACTTTTTGTTTCTGCATTTCAGTTTATGGAAATTCTAGATATGATGATAAGAAAAAGGAATGTCTTTCGACACTCCCTATATGCATTATTTGATTGGAAAAGCTATGCAATGATCATCCGAATATGAAGATATGCATTCTTCGGCTTCTATCTCTCCCGATTCTCCATCGATCAATACCAATGACAGATCCCCTTTAAAAGAATTCAATGAATATGAATTGTATGCATTTTTGAATTCCTCTTTGTCCGTATAACAGATCGAAATCTTTCTGGATGGGTCGGGATAAAGGAAAAAAAGGGATGAGGCCGAGCAAAAATTTCCTTGTTTTCCGCCCGCAAACCTCGGTTTTACATTCTTCGCTTTGTAGATCGGTTTCATAAAGTAAAACCACCATGTGATGATATCTCCCGCTTTATTTAAGACCCTGTAGGTCTCATTTGGGGAAAACATTTTATTTTTTTCGTTCAGCTCATACCTGGAGCTTAGTATTTTATAATAAAGAAGGAGATGATGTGTAACGGCATTTTTTTGAAACTCCGCTTCCTCTTTGGGATCCCTCCTCATTTCAGAACCGACGAATTCATTTTCAGGTTTTATTTCCACATATGAACCTATGCTTTTTTCCTCTAGGCCGGCCGCTTTGATCAAAAGATCGTATGTCACTCCGCCCCTTGGCATAGCATCATCACTCGTCAAAAGGCGTATAAATCTTTCGGTCGCGCGGTAATAACCGCTGAGCACCTTGCTGAAGCTTGACGGGCTTATTCCTGCCTGACGCGCATATTCTTCAGCGGTTCTGTTGCCTTTGGCAAGTTCTAAAAGTTCAATTACTTTTTGGCTGTCATAATCATTGTGATATCTGTTCATTTTTGATTCTTCCAAAATATAATGATAAAATAGAGCAAAAAAATGTTTAGCAATATACCTCTGATAAAGGTTTTATCTCATTTTGAGACTATGACTTAAGTCCCCGGGGGTTCAAACATGTTCCTTGGGAGTAAACGTAACGTTTAAAACCATTCCCATTCCATCAGCAAGTCGCTGAAGAAGCCTTACAGATGGATTCCTTGTACCGTTTTCCAGCTTACTGATCTCGGCCTGCGCAATTCCGGTTTTTTCGGATAGCTCTTTCTGAGTCATGTTTTGTGACATTCTTGCGTCGATCAACGCTCGATTGACGTTCATCTCCGGCTGTATCTCGGCATAGGCTTTAGCAAAATCCGGGTCTTTAAATCTCTTTTCCTTATATTCTTTAAGCGTCATAAAACCACCTCTCTTCTACTGCTCTTCTTGTCTGCTGATCCAATCTGCACGCCGTTCCTTCGTTTCATAAAATTCCAATTGAAACATTTCTGAACCCTTCCATATTATTGTATGAGATATATCTCAACTTATCAATAGTGAAAAACAATTAAAACCATTGTGAAGAAGCTATTCACTAAAAAGCATGACAAGCACATTATTTTTTTTTATTCAATACAGATATCTTTCGATCTTTCTCTTTATCGTTGAGATATCAAGCGGATGTTCCTGAGTTTCTGTAGATATGATAATATCGTCGCCGACAAAATATCCGTTTTTTTCGTATATGTCGAGTTTTGCAAAATTCTTTACCGCATAGTCGGGAAGGTCCGTGAGGCCGAGATGTTCCCAGATGATGGTCTTTCTCTTCCTTACGTTAAGGCAGGCAAAATCGGGAAAGACGGTCTTGTTTCGATCAAGAATTATTTTGGGTTCATAAATATATGGGATGTTCATTTTTTTGAAAGTGTCGGCAATTATCTTTTCGGATTTTGATCTGACGTATTCTCCTGCTTCGGTCTCATATTTACCCTGTTCGGGGTAAGTATTCTGCGCACCGGGATTTTCCTCTAGCCATTTGCCGATAAAGATATCATCCGTCGGTTCGATTGGGGAGACAAGATTTTTCATTTTTAAAAGAATCTTCGCCGCCTTGCGGTCGTATTCACGCTGCAGGAATTTCTTTATGAATTCTTTTTCGGATGCAGGGAGGTATTTATAGGCGGGGGAAGTGGGGGTGGCTAGGAAATATTGAGTATTCTTATTTGAGGTAGATACTCTTATTTTCCCCTCCGGAATTTCCTTATAACATTTTTCTCTCTTTTTTATCTTTTCGAGCATAGTATTGATTTCTGTTAACCGGTCTTTTAAATCCTTTGTATTATCTATCATGATTCATTCCTTTCCTGCATTCTCTTTGATGCAAATCATAATTCTTGTCTATGTGGTTAGTTTACTGCCCGACAGGGCGGAGGTGATTTTAGGCAGTAGGCTCAGGAATTTTCTTACTGCCTAACGAGTCGAAGGTGGTTTCAGGCAGTAGGTTTAAGAAATTTCTTACTGCCCACAGGGGCGTTGGTGCTTACAGGCAGTAGGTTTAAGAAATTTCTTACTGCCCATAGGGGCGTTGGTGATTTCAGGCAGTAGGTTTGAGAAATTTCTTACTGCCCACAGGGGCGTTGGTGCTTACAGGCAGTAGAAATTACTCCTGTTAACTAAATAAATTGGAAGGATAATAATAGGAAAAGTGGGAAAACTCGATACTGGGAAGAATAAAAAAAATAATGAAAAAGAAATATAAAAGAATAAATCGAATTTTCTACAGAAAAAAGTTTACCACGATGTGGCCACAGAGTCAATACCCGACATAAAAAAAGTGCGCAAGCCCTTGTAAATAAAGGGTTTGCGCACATTAGCGTTCAGAATATAATTACTTAAGAGTAACCTTTGCGCCTTCAGCTTCAAGCTTAGCCTTGATGTCGTCAGCTTCTTCCTTGGTAACGCCTTCCTTAAGAACTGTAGGAGCGCCGTCAACTGCGTCCTTAGCTTCCTTAAGTCC
>JAILOD010000196.1 GCA_024691015.1 Lachnospiraceae bacterium | reverse complement strand
GATAAGAGCGATCCCGATAATATACGGAGCCAGGGCAGTCAAAGGCTCCGGAAACAGTATGAGCAATATGCCTATGATTACAAAAGCGTATACCTGACAGTCATCTTTAAAAAATTTAAGAATCATCTCTTGCATAAATTATCCCTCCAATGATCTTTTTAACAATTAAGCCGTACTGAAACCCGGGCAGTGAAGTTCTCTCCTTTCCTACTCGATCTTCAGCTTATCCTCCAGAACCTGCAGATCCGTCCGTTCATCAAGCAAAGCCTGTACATCCTCCGCCAGCCCGATCTCATCCGTGATCACTCCGTCTATATCCGAATCTAAAAACTTATACATACCTTCCTGTGTATTCACAGTCCAGACGAACACCTGCTTCCCCGCAGAGAGCACATCCCGGATCTTTGCATCCGAAGCGGCTTCCTCCTCCATGATCAAAAGGTCGCAGTTAAGATTGGCAACATTCCCAAGACTGGCAAAAAACAGTGTGCCTGTTTCAAATTCCGGATAATTTGTCTCCGCATAATCTATGATCTCATAATTAAGCGAAATTAGCGACGTATCTTCAACACAATCGTGTTCACGGATGATCCTTACCACATCATCCACCATCCGTTCATCCGCAGTGGCTCCTTTCAGCTCCACAAAAAGCTTTTCTTTTCCCTTTATGACATCTAACATCTCCTCAAAGGTTACCACAGGCAGTAACTGCCCGTTTCCGGTAGTATCCGTGATCCGAAGCTCTTTGATCTCATCCATGGTCATCTCCTCCGGTGTCTTTGCCACTCCGGTAAGTCTTTTGAAATCGTTGTCATGATTTATGATGTAATAGCCATCCTTTGTGCGCTGAACATCGATCTCAGAGGCATAACAGCCATGTTCGATGGCCTTTTCAAGACCTTCCAGGGAATTCTCGGAAGCCATGGTACCTCCCGCGCGGTGCGCCACGATCCCTACAGGCTCCTCTCTTGTAAAAAACAGCTCATAATTAAGGCCCAGACCGACCGATATCAGACCAAACAGCACAAATACCATTATTATCAATACTACCTTCCAGATATAACGGGATTTCCCGGGACGCTCAGGCCAGAGCCTGCGTCCCTTTTTGCTGTATTCAAGATAATAGCGGTTAAAGTTCAGCATAAAATAAGCCCCGCACAGAAGCACCACCACAGAAAACAGGTATTTTTCCACCAGCACGGCAAATACTGCTCCTATCCGGTACAGCATGACCTGTATGTCAAGACTTGAGAATGATCCGCCGTTTTCCATAACAGAAAAAAAATCAATTCTGTAGTTCTTAGGCATACCCTCTCCTAAACCGCCAAGGATCCACCCCGGGATCTTGTGAAGAAAAATATTTGCCGCAAGGATGATAACAAGTATCGCCAGAAGACTGAAGATCATGCTTTTCAGAAATCCCCTCATATTATCCTTAACTATGCCTGCAGAGTATTTTTTCCCTTCGGAGGGGCTCATCCCGTCCACAAGGACAGCATGCAGAACAAAGAGCGATCTGAATGCGATCCGGATAAAGAGAAGGATCACCGCAGCATAAGCCGCTGTGAATATCGGATTCTTTAAAACAACCTCCATTATAAAATTGGGAATATAAAAGGATCTGGAGAGGCTGAGGGAAAAACCCACCCCGCACAGGGGAACGGCAATAAAGATAAACAATATTATCCCGGCTCCAGCGGGATTCATAAATTTCCTCACATCCCTCATACCGTTTCCGATGCAGTCTTTAAATTTCGCCCTCTGACCGGTCAGAATATAATTTGTAAGGTATATCTGTGCAAACAGTTCAAGGACCGTATATACGACCACAAGCACGATACCAAGTAAGATTATCACAGGAAACCTCCAGCTTAGGATAAATGTCTTGATATTCGCAGTCGTTACGGCATTTCCGCCTGCCCCTGCCACCCAGTTTATCAGCCATATCAGAATAGCCCCCGGGATCGCAAGAGCGACAGAAACCAATATCTGAAATGTCCACATCTCAGGGAGCGCCTGAAATGAAAGCTTTCCGAAAGATATCTCCTTCTGCTGTCCCGTCTTATTTTCCGGTTCCATTTTATTCTCCTTTTTTCATTCTTTAGATCATAAAAGATCGCTGCCTAAGCAATTCTCACATTTAATTATTTTCAGGTCAATAGGGGAGTTCCGGAATGTCACCCCTCCCGTTATTTCGCCTTTTACCATCGTTATTCCGCTTAAGATGCCTGCCCGGTATAAATATAAAGAGGTCATATCATTAAGAGATATGACCTCTTTTATCAATCATATTCCACTGCTTAAACTGTTATCCGTATAAATAATAAAACCGTATCCGTGTTTATTACATTAAAGGAGCTAATATCCTGAGCACACCGTCAAGGAAAGAACCCAGGATCCCTCTTTCGGTATCCCTGATCGAAACGACCCTTGACTCATTAAAGCTTTTTTCCATATCCTTTTTCAGATCAGCTGTAACGGATGAATCGTAGAAGGCGGAAAAACATTCATAATGGAGGAAAAGACTTCTATAGTCCAGATTTACCGTTCCTATTCCGCATAATTTATCATCCGAAACAAAGGCCTTTGCATGTACAAATCCGGGGGTATATTCATAGACCTTTACTCCGGCATCCAAAAGCGGACGGTAATAGCTTCTTGATATCCTGTAAACCATCTTCTTATCGGGTATGCCCGGAAGTATGAGCCTTACATCAACTCCCCTTTCGGCCGCCCTGATAAAAGCGTCATAAAGCGTATCGCCAAGCATAAGGTAAGGCGTATAGAAATATACGTAATCGGTCGCAAGTGATAAAACCTCTGTAAAGAAGGTATTGCTGGTCGGCTCCCCGTTTATCGGATCATCATAATACGGAAGAAGGTATCCGTTATATTTTTCGGGTTTCTTATTAACATATTCACCGATCATCTCTTTTTTGATAGGATCCTGCGTATGAAAGGCATTCCAGAATTCCACAAACATATAGGTATAGCTTCTGACCGCTTCTCCGTTTATCCGAAACCCGATATCCTTCCATTTTCCGAAGGGATGCGTTTCATTGATATACTCATCCGCGATATTTACCCCTCCGCTGAAAGCCACACGGCCATCAATGACCATTATCTTCCTGTGATCCCTGTTATTGAGCTGGGTCTGAAGTGAGAAAAACGGATTAAAAGGAATACATTTAATGCCTTTATTCTGCAGTATCTTTACATCACCCGGTGAATAGGTCGCAATACTTCCCAGATCATCATACAT
>JAILOD010000163.1 GCA_024691015.1 Lachnospiraceae bacterium | reverse complement strand
CACGAAATATATAAATCTCTAAAAAAACAAAAATCTTCATGTGTTATGTAAAGCTATAAATGGCTCAACCGTGCGGATTTCGCCTTGCAAAGAGCACCCTAATATGATATAATGTTAGTCGCTGTTAAATTATTAACAATCTATTTAACGGACAAAAATTAATCAAATTTAAGGAGGCTATATTTATGGCAAAGAAGATTGTTCTTGCAGGAGCATGCCGTACAGCTATCGGTACAATGGGTGGCGGACTTTCAACAACACCTGCAGCAAAATTAGGTTCCATCGTTATCAAGGAGGCTTTAGAAAGAGCAGGAGTTCCCGCTGAGAAAGTTGACCAGGTTTACATGGGTTGTGTTATCCAGGCAGGGCTCGGACAGAACGTTGCCCGTCAGGCATCACTTAATGCAGGTCTTCCTATAGAGACCCCCGCTGTAACAGTAAACGTTGTCTGCGGATCAGGTCTTAACTGCGTAAATATGGCTGCTCAGATGATATTAGCAGGAGATGCAGACATCGTTGTTGCAGGCGGTATGGAGAACATGTCAATGGCTCCCTTCGCAATCCCCAACGGCAGATACGGTTATCGTATGATGTGGCCCGGAGACCAGAGCAAGAATGCAATGGTTGATACAATGGTTAAGGATGCTCTTTGGGATGCATTCAACGATTACCACATGATCAAGACGGCCGACAACATCGCAGAGCAGTGGAAGCTCACAAGAGAAGAGCTCGACGAGTTTGCACTCAATTCACAGCTCAAGGCTGAGAAGGCTCAGAACGAGGGATGGTTCGACAAGGAAATCGTTCCCGTAGAAGTAAAGAAAAAGAAGGAAATGATCCAGTTCAATAAGGATGAGGGTCCTCGTCCCGGTTCCACAATAGAAGGTCTTGCAAAGTTAAGACCCATCAATCCCGATGGTGTAGTTACAGCAGGTAATGCTTCAGGTATCAATGATGGTGCTGCAGCAGTTGTTGTTATGTCTGAGGAAAAGGCTAAAGAGCTCGGTGCAAAGGTTCAGGCTACATGGTGTGGCGGAGCTCTTGCAGGTGTTGATCCTTCGATCATGGGTATCGGACCTGTAGCAGCTACAAAGAAGGTTATGAACAAGCTCAACATGAAGATCGAAGATTTCGACATCTACGAAGCAAACGAAGCTTTCGCAGCACAGTCTGTAGCAGTAGGTAAGGATCTCGGATTTGATCTTGCAAAGCTTAACGTAGCCGGCGGTGCTATCGCACTCGGACATCCCGTTGGAGCATCAGGCGCACGTATCCTTGTTACTCTTCTTCACAATATGGAGAGAACAGGCGCAAAGACAGGTCTTGCAACACTTTGTATCGGCGGCGGCATGGGCTGTGCAACCGTAGTTAAGAAGGAAGACTAATCAGGAGGCAAAAATGGGATTTGTAAATTATGAAGTAAAAGACAATATCGCCGTATTGACCATCAATCGTCCCGAGGCATTAAACGCTCTTAATTCAGCAGTTCTTGAGGAGCTTGACAGTGTTATCAGCGGCGTTGACACAAACGCAGTACGCTGCCTTATCATCACAGGTGCAGGCGAAAAGTCATTCGTTGCCGGTGCAGATATCGGAGAGATGAGCAATCTTACAAAGAGCGGCGGAGAAGCATTCGGAAAGAAGGGTAATGATGTATTCAGAAAGATCGAGACTCTTCCTATCCCTGTTATCGCTGCAGTTAACGGTTTTGCACTTGGCGGCGGCTGTGAGCTTTCAATGAGCTGTGACATCAGGATCGCATCAGAGACAGCTGTATTCGGACAGCCCGAGGTTGGTCTCGGCATCACACCCGGCTTCGGCGGCACACAGAGGCTTGCTCGTATCGTAGGCGTGGGAATGGCAAAGCAGATGATCTACACTGCAAGAAATATCAAGGCTGACGAAGCACTTCGTATAGGTCTTGTAAATGCGGTTTATCCTCTCGACCAGCTTATGGCTGAGGCAGAGAAGATGGCATCAGGCATCGCAAAGAACGCTCCCATCGCAGTTCGTGCCTGCAAGAAGGCTATAAACGACGGCCTTCAGGTAGACATCGATAAGGCTCTTACAATAGAAGAAAAGCTCTTCGGAGACTGCTTCGAATCATACGATCAGAAAGAAGGAATGGCAAACTTCCTTCGAAAAAAAGATGACCCCAACAAGGTTAAGGTCGTAGCATTCAAGAACGAATAAATTATTTTAGGAGGAAAAATAAATGATAGTAGCTGTAATTGGCGCAGGCACAATGGGTTCAGGCATTGCTCAGGCATTTGCCCAGAACGATGAGGTTACAAAGGTTTATCTTTGCGACATCAAGCAGGAATTTGCAGATGGCGGCTGTGCAAAGATCAAGAAGAATATCGACAAGCTTGTATCAAAGGGAAAGATGGATCAGGCTGCCGGAGACGCTATCGTTGCAAAGGTTAATCCCGGACTCAACGATCAGTGTACAGATGCTGATCTCGTAGTAGAGGCTGCTCTTGAGGTTATGGACATCAAGAAGAACTGCTTCAAGGAGCTTCAGGATAATATCGTTAAGAATCCCGATTGTATCTTCGCTTCAAACACATCTTCACTTTCGATCACAGAGATCGGAAACGGCCTTTCAAAGCCCGTTGTTGGTATGCACTTCTTCAATCCCGCTCCTGTTATGAAGCTGGTAGAGGTTATCGCAGGCATCAACACACCCGCAGAGACCGTTGAGAAGGTTAAGGAGATCGCTGTAAAGCTCGGAAAGACTCCCGTACAGGTTAACGAGGCTCCCGGCTTTGTTGTAAACAGGATCCTTATTCCCCTTATCAACGAGGGTATCTTCGTTTATTCAGAAGGCATCGCAGACATCGAGGGCATCGACTCAGCTATGAAGCTTGGTTGTAACCATCCTATGGGACCCCTTGAGCTCGGCGATTATGTAGGACTTGATATCGTTCTTGCCATTATGGAAGTTCTTTACAGTGAGACAGGCGATCCCAAGTATCGTCCCGCTCCGCTTCTTAAGAAGATGGTTCGCGGCAAGCACCTTGGTGTAAAGACCGGAATCGGCTTCTACAAGTATAATGAAGACAGGACAAAGACACCTGTTGATAAATTATAATAAACAAAGTTTATACAATAAATAAGTTAAGGAGATAAAACATGGACTTTCAGTTAGATCAGAAACACCAGATGGCGAGAGACTTATTCAAGGATTTCGCTGAAAAGGAAGTAAAGCCTAATGCTATTGAAGTGGATGAAACAGAAAAGTTCCCTTCAGAGACAGTAGCAAAGATGCAGAAGTATGGCTTCATGGGAATTCCTGTTCCGAAGGAGTACGGCGGACAGGGCTGCGATCCTCTTACATACGCTATGTGCGTTGAGGAGCTTTCAAAGGTTTGCGGTACAACCGGCGTTATCGTTTCGGCTCATACCTCACTTTGTGTAGATCCCGTCATGACATTCGGTACAGAAGAGCAGAAGCAGAAGTACTTAGTTCCCCTTGCAAAGGGTGAGAAGCTCGGTGCTTTCGGACTTACAGAGCCCGGCGCAGGTACAGACGCTCAGGGCGTTCAGACAAAGGCAGTTCTCGACGGTGATGAGTGGGTTCTTAACGGATCAAAGTGCTTTATCACAAACGGTAAAGAGGCTGACATCTACATCATTATCGCTTACACTTCCATCGATGTTGATCCTAAGGGCAGAAAGAAGAAGAGATTCTCAGCTTTCATCGTAGAAAAGGGAACACCCGGATTCACATTCGGTACAAAGGAAAACAAGATGGGTATCAGAGGATCAAGCACATACGAGCTTATCTTCCAGGATTGCAGAATCCCGAAGGACAACCTTCTTGGACAGCAGGGCAAGGGCTTCCCTATCGCCATGCATACTCTTGACGGCGGTCGTATCGGAATCGCAGCACAGGCTCTCGGAATCGCAGCAGGTGCTCTTGAAAGAACTATTGATTATGTTAAAGAGAGAAAGCAGTTTGGCCGTTCTATCGGTGCTTTCCAGAATACTCAGTTCCAGCTGGCAAATCTTGCAACTCAGGTAGAGGCAGCACGTCTTCTTGTATACAAGGCAGCTGAGGCAAAGAAGAACCAGAAGGAATACGGTTTTGAAGCTGCTCAGGCTAAGCTTTTCGCAGCTGAGACAGCAATGGATGTTACTACAAAATGCGTACAGCTCTTCGGCGGATACGGATACATTAGAGAGTATGAAGTTGAGCGTATGATGAGAGATGCAAAGATCACCGAGATCTACGAAGGAACTTCAGAAGTTCAGAGAATGGTTATTTCGGCAGCGCTTCTCAAGTAATTTAGTAACAGCAAAACATTTTCAATAATAAAAAGGAGTAAACATATGAAAATCGTAGTATGTGTTAAGCAGGTTCCTGATACAAAGGGCGGCGTTAAATTCAAGCCCGACGGAACTCTTGATAGAGGCGCAATGCTGACAATCATGAATCCTGATGATAAAGCAGGTCTTGAGGCAGCTCTTCGTCTTAAGGATCAGTATGGTGCAGAAGTTACTGTTATCACAATGGGTCTTCCCAAGGCTGATGCAGTTCTTCGTGAGGCTCTTGCTATGGGTGCCGACAAGGGTATCCTGATCACAGACCGTGTTCTCGGCGGAGCTGATACATGGGCAACATCTTCAACAATCGCAGCAGGTATCCGCAACCTCGAATATGACCTCATCATCACAGGCCGTCAGGCTATCGATGGTGATACAGCTCAGGTTGGACCTCAGATCTCCGAGCATCTTGGAATCCCCGTTATCTCTTATGCAGAAGAGATCAAGATCGACGGAGACAGCGTAGTTGTTAAGCGTCAGTATGACGACAGATATCACATGATCAAGGCTAAGATGCCTTGTCTTATCACAGCTCTTGCAGAGCTGAACGAGCCCAGATACATGTCACCCGGCGGAATCTTCGATGCATTTGAAAAAGAAGTTACCGTATGGGGCAGAGCAGATCTTAAGGATCTCGATGACGGTGATGTTGGTCTTGCAGGTTCACCTACACAGATCGCAAAGGCATCCGATAAGGTACGTAAGGGAGCAGGAGAAAAGGTTGTTCCCGAGTCACCTCAGGAGGGTGTAGAGTACATTATGGGCAAGCTTGCTGAGAAGCATATTATTTAAGGAGGATAGCGTAGAAATGGGATTAGAAGAATATAAAGGCGTATTTATCTTTGCTCAGCAGGTTGATAACAAGATCAGCTCTATCGCACTTGAACTGCTTGGCGAAGGAAAGAAACTTGCCGCAGACCTTGATACAAAAGAGGTTACTGCTGTTCTCATCGGATCCGGCGTAAAGGGTCTTGCAGATGAGCTTGCAGCATACGGCGCAGATAAGGTTATCGTTGTAGATGACCCTGAATTAAAGGAATACAGAACAGAGCCCTATACACATGCTCTTGCATCGGTTATCAACGAGTACAAGCCTGAGATCATGCTTGTAGGTGCTACAGCAATAGGCCGTGACCTCGGCCCTCGTGTATCGGCTCATATCCACACAGGACTTACAGCTGACTGTACATCACTTGATATAGGAGATTTCCCTCTTAACCCTATTCCCGGTAAAGAGCAGCTCCACAAGCAGCTTCTTATGACTCGTCCTGCATTCGGTGGAAATACGATCGCTACCATCGCCTGCCCTCATCACAGGCCTCAGATGGCTACGGTTCGTCCCGGTGTTATGCAGAAGGCTGCACCCGACAAGAGCAAGAAGGCAGAGATCATCGAGTTCAACCCCGGTTTCACACCCGACAACAAGTATGTTGAGATCCTTGAGGTGGTTAAGGCTGTTTCAAATGTGGCTAACATCATGGATGCAAAGATCCTTGTTTCAGGCGGACGTGGAGTTGGTTCACCCGAGAACTTTAAGCTGTTAGATGACCTTGCAGAGGCTATCGGCGGAACAGTAAGCTGCTCACGTGCAGTTGTTGATGCAGGCTGGAAGCCTAAGGATATGCAGGTTGGCCAGACAGGTAAGACTGTCAGACCTAAGGTTTATTTTGCAATCGGTATCTCAGGTGCCATCCAGCACGTTGCAGGTATGGAAGAGAGCGATCTTATCGTAGCCATCAATAAGGATGAGGAAGCTCCCATCTTTGATGTAGCTGACTACGGTATCGTAGGCGATCTCAACAAGATCCTTCCCGACCTTACAGAGAAGATCAAGGAAGCACGCGCTGCAAAAGCTAACTAATACGTTGCGCAAGGCTTAAATAATCAAGCTCCCCGGTATATTCCGGGGAGCTTTTTATTGTCGCAATTCTAAATTAGTTAGGGCAGGAGATCTGTTTTCTCCTGCCCGATTGTCTTCATATAGCTTATTTAATTGTGTAGCTGACCTTCTTTCTTGCTGTAAGGTTATCTCCGCCGTAGCTGCCGGTGGGAAGGCCTGTTACGGTAATATATACCCTTCCTCTGTAGGTCGCATCTGCCGTCTCGTATTGCAGAATGGATTTTTTCTTACAATAGCTTAATTTGTAGTCAACTCCTTCAGTCAGGGGATCGCTCATTCCGGTCTTCTTGCCCTTCTCATCGTAGAGAGGAACCGTAACCTCAACCTTCGGGCGGATAGCTCTTCCGGTATAAGCTAGCGTGGATGAGCCGATAAGCTTAACAGTTGCATCTCTTAAGGAACCCTTTATTGTCACGCCGTTTTTCGAGGTAGTACCGCTGTAATTTCCTGCACCTGTAAGGGTTACCTTAGCCTGTCCATTTTCGGAAACACTGAGCTCGCCCTTATAATCTCTACCGTATTTAAGAAGATTTCCGTTTGAGTCCGTTACGGTAAGCAGATTGTTCGCTGCGAGGCTCTGAGCGCCTTTACGGTTGTATTTGCTTGATGCTATGTAATTCAGTGAAACACTGCATTTTGTTATGGGCTGTGCAACAATGCTATAGTTTACTCTGAATCCGTTCTTAATATTGCCACCCGTTATTGTGGCGTATTTACTCTTTGCTTTTACCTCAACGGTAGCGGTACCTATTTTCTTGTTCTTCTTATATTTGAAGGTTACCAGTTCATAAAGATCCCCGAATGAATTAATGCTATCTGATCTCTGTGAATATTCGTCCATATGAAGCATAATTTGAGGAGTTGCTCCATCGGGTGTATAGGTTTCCTCTATATTAAGGCTTTGTGATCCTATTGAAGTAGAAGTACCACCTTTCTTGTGATAGGTAAAGTTTGAAGGTGTAAGTTGTGCTTTATCAATACGTACCTTGTAGGTTGCCGTTCTGCCGGAATATTTCCCCCGTCCGATCACTTTGAAGGAATATGTACCCGGAAGAATAAAGCCTCCGCTCGGCTTTTTCGAGTAGGAAACGTAATAATCCGTACCCGGTTCCATTGCACTGCCTGCTGCTGAGCAGACGCTGAGAGTTTTCTCCATAAGAGTAATGTTTTCTTTTACATCGGTTGAACCTGTAAAGGCTATGGAAGGAATACTCTTCTGCTTTGCGATCTTTTCTCCGAGGACGGTATATGCAGCTTTCTTTGCACCGCAGAAGTCGGAAGAAGACTTAAATGTAACGGTAAGTGACTTCTTGCCGGCGTCCTTTATGTATTCGTATGCGATGTAATACTGACTGCTGTCCACGACCTGATTCTTATAGTTTACGCTGATCGAGGGCCTGACACCGGAATCGCTGTAATTATAAACATTCTTTCCGGAATCGGGTTCGATAAATGTAATCTTTACTCCGGAGGCCTTTTTGAGGCTCTTATCTTTGGCATCATAGACAACAAGCCTTAAGGGATCGTAATTGGAATCCAATTGTGTATAGCCGGTATAGTTTCCCTGTCCGGAAACCGTTACGGTGTAATCGCCTTTCGCAAGGGCTTCACTTTCGGAATATAAGTTTCCGCTGTTGTCCTTTACGATAAGCTTAAAGTCCTTATTTTGCTTTAATGCATCAGAGCAATAGCCATAGGAATATTCAGTGGTCGTAGGTACGCGTGTAAGCGTTGCCTTAAGCTTCTTTGAATTCTGCCCGGCCTTGATGGCAGTGGTTGAAAGCTTTGCTTCATACAGATCGTCGATGGCAAGCGGATTTATCCTGTAATATACAGTGTCCTTCTTTCTTCCGGCATAGTCACCCTTATAGGTAATGATAAGCTGAGGACGCTTTTTATCAACAGTGACATCACGGCTGGAATTAACGTTATTCTTGTAAGCAACAGTGTAGTCTCTGCCCTCTAACAGCGGATTTTTGTCAGAATCATATATATGCAGTTTGATATCGCTGTTAAGAGTTTTTTCAGCATTGGAGTAATGTGACCTGTAATACTTTAACAGGGCGGCATCATCCGTGTAGTCACTAACTTCCAAATAGGTGTAGTGGTGGTTGCCGTTATACATTACCGGAACGATATCCCTGATCACAAGGGCAGAATCCTCTGAGACAGTGGTATCGTCATCGTATGTAATGGTATTGAAAATTGCATAAAGGTCCGTGTCGTCGGAAATACTTACTTTATTACCTGTATGGTACTTTCTTTCGGAATCAACAATGCCGTCTATACCGATGTACCAGGAATCCAGCGTTTTGGTAGCGGTGGATATACCGCTTATTTCCGGAATAGTATATTCACAATTTAAATCATCTGAGTCAAATCCAAGTATCTTATTTCTGGAAAGTGACCTGTATGCTGCAACATTACCGGCTGCGGGAGAAGTCAGAACTACTTTATTGCTTAAACTGTTTAACAACGTCGCATCAT
>JAILOD010000162.1 GCA_024691015.1 Lachnospiraceae bacterium | reverse complement strand
CTCTCCACGTAATCAACCAGGTCACCGACAGTAACCATATCTGCAGGTGAATCAAAATCTATGCCGTATTCATCCTCTATATCCGTAAGAACCTGAAAAAGATCCAACGAATCCGCATCCAGGTCTTCCCTGAGATTGGTTTCAAGTGTGATCTCTTCAGCGCTTATATCTGTCCTTTCGGCTATTATCTCCTGAATTTTTTCAAATACCATAACTACCTCCGAATAAATAGTAATTAAAATGATTTTATCCCAATAACTTTGTCAATGCAACAATTTACGAGCATAATTAATCCCGCCCCCAAGATCACCATTTCAAAAGCATTGTTCCCCAGGTAAGTCCTCCTCCGAAGCCGGAGATTATTATCTTATCTCCTCTTTTGAGCATGCCCTTTCCATTCATTTCGTCAAGTGCTATGGCAATGCTTGCCGATGATGTATTTCCGAATCTGTCAAGGTTCAGATAGAATATATCCTTACTGCAGCCGAGCTTCTTGGCCACAAATTCTATTATCCTCGAATTTGCCTGATGCGGTACGATGTATTTTATCTCATCTATTGAAGTACCGCTCTTTTCCAGAACATTTTTAATGCTGCTTGTGAGCTTCTTTGTTGCAAATGAAAAGACCTCCAGCCCGTCCATTTCAATATATGCATCACTGTCATTTGCTGTTCTCTCATCATTAAAAGCGTTGGCTGCGGGGAAATATCCGCTTGTAAGCACGCTTGCCTTATCTCCTCTCGAACCCAGCTCTTCGGCAAGTATATTGTCCTCCTCGGAGGCCTCGATTATAACTGAGGCAGCGCCGTCACCAAAGAGGATGCAGGTATTCTTATCCGACCAGTCGGATGCCTTTGAAAGGACCTCCGCTCCTATTACAAGCGCATTTTTAACGGCACCGCTTTTGACAAATTTATCCGCCGTGCTGAGTCCGAAAACAAAGCCCGAACAGGCTGCCGAAACCCCGAAGCATATGGCCTTATCAGCCCCTATCGCAGCCTGTACCATGCTTGCAAGATTTGGGGTCTGATAATCGGGGGTAATACTTGCGGCAACGATAAGTTCGATGTCCTCCCCCTTCATACCGGCTTTGTCCAGAGCATCTTTAGCGGCCTTTATTGCAAGGTCTGAAGTGTTCTCATCTTTAACTATTCGTCTTTCATGGATGCCCGATCTTTTATAAACCCAGGCGTCATCAACGCCCTCAAGCATCTTTCCCAGATCGTCGTTTGTGACAACCATTTCGGGCAGACCCGAGCCGGTTGCGAGAATCTTTGAACCTGTCATTTTCCTACTCCTTGTGTCTTATTTTCTTTTTAATATCCCTTCTTCAAGATCCTTCTTAGCCTGCTCCTTTATGACGTGATGCATCTTCTTACCGGTAGCAGTCATCGGGATCTTGTCGGTAAAGGTATAATATCTCGGTTTCTTATAATCGGAGAGCATGGGATGCTGATTGCAGAATTCCTTTATCTCCGCTATGGTAAGGGATTTGTCCGCGGGAATGATATATGCCGCAGCAACCTGTCCCCTGTATTTATCCTTATCAGGAACCGCAGTAACAATGCAGTCGAGAACCTTGGGATTTTCGTTTATAACCTCTTCTATCTGCGAGGGATAAATGTTCTCTCCGGAGACTACCATCATGTCATCTTTTCTGCCGCAGATTGTAACGATCCATTTATCGTTCCAGGTAGCTGTGTCACCGGTGTACATCCAGCCCTTGTAGAATTTTTCCTTTGCAAGCTCTTCGTTATTGTAATAAGAATAGGTGGTCTTCTGAGGTGCCTGAATGATAACCTCTCCCTGAGTAACGCTGTCTGTGGGAATAAGCTCATCCGGCTCCGCCTTATGATCCTCGTAGATCTTTACAACCCTTATTTCATCATCAACCGCGCTGGGCCCTATGCTGCCCGCCTCATCCGGAAGATCAAAGGGATGTAAGAGCGAATTCCAGTCCGTCTCTGTTGTGCCGTAGCCGTTAAAGATATTGGGCGTAAGCACTTCCTGATATCTTATGCAGGCCGCCCTTTCAAGAGGTGCTCCCATTGTAGCTATTCCCCTTAAGGAACTTATATTAAAATGCTTTCTCTCCTGTACACGTGCAAGCATTTCAAGCGATGAAGGCGCACCTGTAAGATATGTGAAGCCGTATTTTTCAGTCCACTCAAGGATCTTCTTTGCGTCGAATGCTCTTACCACTACAGCTGCCGCACCCGCATATATTGTAGGCCCCATACCTCCGCAATGTGTACCTCCCCTGTGAAACCAGGGTGTCATATTTACGGTTTTGTCTATTGCGGTAAGACCGTACTGCATGATAACGTCGTGTGCCGACAGAAGGTCGTTTATATCGTTTACGGGAACGCTCTTGGGAAGAGCCGTTGTACCCGAAGTACAGAATCTTATAACCTCATCATAAATGTGAGGCCTTACCTTCTGCACAGGATCGTTCTCGTCCTCTCCTTCAGTAAATTCCTCATATGAAATATGACCTTCGGGTATTTCCACTCCCTCAAGGTTATCTGCCAGAACCGCCTTCATAGGAGGGTTCTTGGAAAGTCTCATTGCTTCTGCCGCAACAGCTGCTATATTTGCAGAATATATAAAAGTCTTCGGTTTATTAAAATCTATAAGAAGTGCAAGCTCACCGGCTGAAAGATTGAAATTTGCCGGAAGCACGATAGCCCCTATTTTTCTCGGTCCAAGATATGTATATACAAATTCCGGACAGTTTCTTAGTGCTGTCATTACAACATCGTTCTTGCCAACATCCTGTTTTTCCAATGCATGTGCCAGCTTGTTTGCGGATACATTAACCTGTGTATAAGTAAACTCCCTCTCTGTTTCGGGATCGAGTACGGCAATATGCCTGCTGTAACGCCTCACATTACGCATGAAACCGTTAAGATAGGTGTATTCATGTTCAAAGGTATCAATGAACATGGTATCGTCGTAAGTTCTTTTCATAAATAGCTCCTCTTTATCATCAATCTCGTAAAAAATGCCAGCAACGATTATAGCTAAAACCGCGTATCTTGTCAAGGATAATCACAAGATGTAGTTATCAAAACTACATCGATCCATAAAAATGCTCCGCGGACTTTTATATCCGCGGAGCTGTAAACTAAGCCGGAATATTATCTGTCTGATAACGGCTTATTTCCAGTTAGCATCTCCTGCTGCAGATGCAAGCTGAGCTCTTCTTTCATCAATTGCCTTAAGTACGTCATCGCTAGTCATATCACCGATGAACATAGCTGCAAGGTCTGCTGAGATATCACCCCACTGCTCGTTGAAGTATGTAACAACATCCTGAAGAACCATTCCTGAATTAGCATCATCATAGCTGTCAAGGAATGCCTTTGTTGTTGCAGAATACTCGGGAGTCTGACCTGCATCGAACGGGAAGTTCTCAACATCGCTTGCCTGGTCTATAACAAACTGGAGGCTGTCCTTTGTTGTGATGTATTCAAGATACTTCTTTGCTGCGTCTACGTTAGCTGATCCCGAATAGATGAACTTTGAAGGACCTGTGGGATGTACGTTAAGGTATTTGTTATCGCAAAGAGGAAGGAGGCAGATGCCGAAATCGTCCTCAGTGTATCCGTTTGCATTCTGGTCGCTTGCTACGATAGCCTTGATAGCACCGGGCTTTAACATACTCATAGCATATTCGCCGCTTGCAAGGAAGCCCTCAGCGTTTGCAAACTCATCTGACATGTAGTTGTCACCAAAGTAACCCTTCTGTGCAAGATCGTTGAGCTGGTCAAGTGCCTTCTTCATGTTTTCATTGCCTGCGAAGGATGCTTTGTTGTTGTTGAGATCATCAATGATGCCGGGCTCGAGCTTATCGAATACCTGGCCGTTCTCTGTCCAGAGCATTGTCTGATGCCAGCCGTCTGCAACGGGCTCATAAATGGGTGTAACACCTGAATCAAGAAGCTTCTGACAAGCGTCTTCGAACTCTGCGAAGGTTGTGGGAGCTGCTGTAATGCCTGCTGCCTCGAAGAGCTTCTTGTTGTAGATCATGTAGTAATCTGTTGTTGTATCATAATATGTCATACCGTAGTTAACGCCGTCTACAGATGTCTGCTCTGCTGAGAATACATCGTATGTAGGTGCCCAGCTCTCATTTGAAAGATC
>JAILOD010000112.1 GCA_024691015.1 Lachnospiraceae bacterium | reverse complement strand
GGATCACAAACTCAGAATCAGGCTGCAGCCATGCATTCTTATCTGCTGTCCATCCCGTAAGGTTCTCATATGCCCCTCCGATCTGGGCTGTTCCATCCATCACCCTTAAAAATACTGCTCCGCCGCCGCCCATGGCATTCGCGCTTAATATGTATTTACCGTAAGGAAGCGTAACTTCCTGATACATATAGGCATTCTCTGCGGCTGTTTCATTTGAATACCAGATATGTGCCGCCTTTGAACCGGAGTGGATCTCATCGGATTTGTCGGTTGAACTGAAGCTCTCTCCCGCCCCGGTGTCCTTCGTCCAGTTATTAAGACCATCCTCAAAGCCACCGTTTATAATGACATTAACGGGCACAAGAGCTGCTATTGCATCTGCAATATTCTGTATATGCTGCTCCAGCGCAGCTTCAGTTGTTCCTGTATCATTAACCGCAGCCTGAGCATTATCAAGAACCGATGTCAGGTTTGCGTATGAAGCTGCGGTATAGTCCTCAGCCTTATAGTTTTCCTTTGCTTCATTGATGCTGGCCTGAAGCCTTCCTCTTGCCGTTATCACCAGAGCATCCATTTTCTCCTGAAGGTCTATAACGGCGTCATTTATCTGCTTATATGTTGCCTCCGAATTACTGCTTACCGTTTTTGCCGTACTGTACGCAGTATTAAAAGAAGAATAAGATTCTTCACTGTATAAGGTCTGGTTTTCTTCCTTTTCTGCTGCCTCACTAAGTACACTCTTTAAATATGCCTTTGCATCGGTTATGGTCGCAGTTTTCTGAAGACTTACATCATCTATTCTCAGCCAGTCACCGGATTCATATTCACCGCCCACATAAATCCTTACGGGTGTTTCATCCTCACCGATAACGAACTCGAGGGTGTTGGATCTCCAAGACCATGCGTCATCACCAGTAATTCTGTCTTTATTATATTTTGCGATAACACCCTTTTTCTCATTATTGTTAACCGATATTATAGCCACATCTGTTCCCATGCCATATCTGTAATCAGTTAACTTATATGTACCCTTGTTCAGAGATATATCCTGATATACATAGGCTTCGCCGGAAGACGAATTCATATAGCCTATATATTTTGATGATGAATGTGCTTCACCGGAGTTCTCCTTTAACACCATTACATCGGTGTTTGTGATGGTCCAGTATTTCGCCGGATGAGATGAATCCCCTGCTGTTTCAAAATCCGTATTTAACAGTGTAGCTGCACAGAGGCCGTCTATCGCGCTTTGAAGATCACTCATTGCCGTATCAACATCGGCCTGCGTCGGACCGTTATTGCTGACCACTGTTTCACCGGCGCTTATCGCGCTTTTAAGTATCGCATATGAGGCGTCCGTATAATTTGATGATACTATAGTCTTTGCTTCGGCAAGCTTTATCTGAAGGTTTCCGGTAAGACTTTTCTTAAGGCCATCAAGTGCGGATTTTAATGCTATGGCCTTTTCGTTTATATTGTTATAGGTGTCTTCATTATCACTTGTAGCACTATTGACCGCATCTTGTGCGTTTTGTGAAGCAGTAACTAACGCATTATATGTCTCTGTTGTATAGATGCTTTTATTCACCGCATTGGCCGAGGTAAGCAGAGCATTAATATACTGCTTATAATCAGCCGAGTCATCGGAAACCAGCGATACGGCATCAGCCCTGAACCAGATGTCACTGTCTATAACAGCCCCGACACTTACCGTAACGTTCTTTCCTGAGCCTACCGCAAAAGGAAGGCTTAGCTGCTGCCAGGAACTGCTTTCCCAGCCTACATTTATCATTATTTCGTCATGAGCTATAACTCCCTCGTTTGTACTTACACTCAAAAAGTCTGTACCTGCTGACCCCTCAAAATACGCACTTAAGATATATTTTCCTGCAGGAAGACCTGTTATTGACTGAGTGGCGTATTGACGACCAAGGTTAGCTTCAGTATTTCTCAGATAGTAGGTTCCGTCTTTTGCGGCATTATCTGCATTGCTTTTTTCAAATTTTTGTACCGAGTAACTCCAGCAGGTATCATCTTCAAAGCTCGGATTGTTCTGCGAAAGAAGGTTTGAATCAGCATCTGCCTGTTTGGTTACGGAAACATTATCAAGATTTGTCCAGTGCTGACATGTACCATAGAATTCAAAATTAAGTACTTCCTCAACGTCCGTCGTTTTTGTGTATGTTCCGGTAAATTCCTTATAAGTCCAGCTACTGTCACAAAGTCCGCTCTTAACAGTGGTTTCTCCAAGCTTTATACCGGCGCCCCATATATTTCCTCTTACCCACAAGGATATATCATAGGTACCTTTTTCACTTAAGGTGATATCTTGAGATACACTGAAATTACCCTCACTTCCACTGCTCTCTCCACGTAATGATGCAGCTCCGCTCCCTTCATAAAATTGAGACGCAGTAAAAATAACACAATCCGAACAAATCCAGTTGTTCAAACCATTTTCAAAGCCACCATTTGTAATGAAATTCGTCTCTGAACTATTAATTTCAAACTCCTCTCCATTACTCACGGACTGAATATCACACTTTATCTCCTCTTTATTATCCGATACAATACTGTTTTCTGTCGTGTCTACTTCAATATCGTCAGCGGATTCCTTTATTACAGACTCTTCATCTGTGCCATTTGTCACTACAGTCTGCTCATCTGTCGTCTCTGTCTTATTCTCCGTATTATTAATACTTACCGTCTCATCTTCCGAAACAGTAGCATCTTCCTCTGTCTCCGAATAGCTTTCACCCTCCGGCTTGGCGTATGCAAAGCTGTTGTTCGTCAGCAGCATGGCCAGACAAAGAACCATGCACATGATCTTCTTAAATCTTTTTCTTACTGCCACTCTCTCCATATGGTTTTCCTTTCCTCGCCACCCCATCGGCAAAACGAAGTTTCCACATCCTGTCAAACTTCTTATAGTTATTTGCGCAAACGTTTGCGCTCTACTGTTTTTCATTTTATATCATGTGTGAGCCTTAGTCAATTGCTTGTTTTAATAAAATATCATTCAAAATTTTTGTATAAAATGCTGACAATTAATTGCGCAACTATTGCTCATTTGTTGCGCTAATCATAGCATCATTTACTCTGCCAAACCGCAAAAGCCGCTCCCGGCACTTCCCACAAAAAATCTTCCTACATCCTTCTTCAAAAAAGGCAAAAGAAAAGAAGCTGCCCTGATATGACAGCTTCCTTAAGTTTTTTCTATATTATTTTATACTGATCCAATCCCGGCAAAGCCCGTTAAAGTCGACTCTTTAACCGTTTTGACCAACCACCCCTGCCGCAGTCTACTTCGACACAGGATTTACAGGTATAACATCTCCGAGCATTAAATACTTGGCATAGTTGTCATCATAAAGCCCCAGACAGGCATCCATTCCGGTATTCGACGCAAATGCCTTTTTAAGGACCATATCCCAGGAACCGTATTTTTTATATAACGATTCGGGTGTCGGACCGTTTTCATTTCCATAGGTCCTCAAGTTACTTGCCTTAACCTTTGCAAGCCCTTCCGGATCATCATCATAGGATGCCAGACGAATCTCGTTTCTGAGCGCCGATATCTCCCTGGCGATCTCTTCGGTAGAACGCCCCTCCAGCCTTCGCTCGGCAAGCAGTGAATACATACCGGCGTCTTTTTTCAGATATTTCAGCCTGTCCTGTCTCCCCCTCCAGACTACTATCGGATCACTCCAGTCATATGAAACATAATCCTTCAGTCTTGTCGAATCAGGCCTGGGCGAATAGCCGTAAACTGCCTTAGGATCGACAACTATATCCTTTGCCGCATCTGCATTTTGCATCGGATCGTTTTTGTATTTAAAACCCGTATACTCCTGAGATACCCACTGATCCGGTGTTGCCGTGGTATAAACCTCGGCAAATACAGGAACCGACATGGCAAAAACCATTATCAGAGCCACAACTGTTGCAATAAGCTTTTTAATATTGTTCATTCCATTTCCCCTTCTTTCTTTTAACGGTGGCATACACGGCAGACTCTTATGCCGGACATCCCCATTTATCAGTATACTCGAACAATTCTTATCATCCATTATAATATATACTCAAAACACTTGCACCTGATTCTTTCATTTCTTATCGATTTTAAATAATAAAAAACGGAAGGCCTGAGGCCTTCCGCTTTAATATGCTTTATTTTATTCCACATACCCGTCCGGGTTCTTCTTCTGCCAGTTCCAGGAATCACGGCACATATCGTCTAAGTTCTTCTCAGCAACCCAGCCAAGCTCATTCTTTGCCTTGGTGGGATCCGCAAAATTCTTTGCGATATCACCGGCACGGCGGGAATCGATAACATAAGGCAATTTCTTGCCGCAGGCTTTTTCGAACGCCCTTATGATATCCAGAACACTGTATCCTATACCGGTACCTAGATTGTAGATATTTACACCCTTGTACTTTTCCATGCCTTCGATAGCCTTAACATGGCCCTTAGCAAGATCCACAACATGAATATAATCACGAACACCGGTGCCGTCCTCCGTGTCATAATCGTTACCGAAAACATGCACCTTTTCAAGCTTGCCCGCTGCCACCTGAGCCACATAGGGAAGCAGGTTATTGGGAATCCCCTTAGGATCCTCACCCATAAGACCGCTCTCGTGAGCACCTATAGGATTAAAATAACGAAGCAGCATAACATCCCATTCATTATCACTCTTATAGATATCCGTAAGGATCCTCTCCTGCATAGACTTTGTTGCGCCGTAAGGATTTGTGGTCTCACCCAAAGGACACTCCTCCGTTATCGGAATGAAAGCCGGATCCCCGTATACTGTCGATGAAGACGAGAATACGATCTTCTTTACATTATGAGCTCTCATTACATCGCAGAGCACAAGCGTGCTTTCAATATTGTTGTGATAATACTCAATAGGTTTCTTTGTGGACTCACCCACTGCCTTGTATCCCGCAAAATGAATTGCGGCATCGATCTTCTCCCTGTCAAAAAGATCGTTCATCGCAGCCCTGTCGGTCACATCCAGCTCATAGAATTTAGGCCTCTTACCTGAGATCTCTTCTATCCTGTCAACAACCATTGCTTTTGAATTGAAAAGATTGTCGGCAATAACCACATCGTACCCCGCATTCAAAAGCTCAACTACCGTATGCGAACCGATAAACCCGGTTCCTCCAGTTACCAGAATCGTCATTTTTTCATATCTCCTTTTAATAAAATCTCATCCCCAAATATCAACGATGAGTAAATAACATTATTTTATCTCGTGTGCTCCCTCGCCCGGATCAATAACATAAAATTCCGCATCCAGACCGTATTTTTCCTTATATTTTTCACTTACCTTTTTCTTATAGCCGTCAATGGCATCGTTCTTTATGATGCTGACCGTGCAGCCGCCGAAACCACCGCCCGTCATTCTGGAGCCTATCACACCTTCAGTCTCCCAGGCAAGAGATGCAAGATAATCCAGCTCCGGACAGGACACCTCATAATCGTCCCTTAAAGAAACATGCGACGCATTCATAAGGCGGCCGAATTTCTCAATATCATTAGCCTTAAGAGCCTCCACGGCATCAATAGCACGGATGTTTTCACCAACCGCGTGACGCGCACGGCGCATAACGTTTTCCTCTTTTATCGAACCCTTAAGACGTTCAAAATCTTCATTCGTCATTTCTCCCAGGGTCTTAAATTCCGGCTCAACAGCCTGTATATCCTTAAGTGCTTCTCTGCACTCATTGCGTCTTGTATTGTATTCGCTTGATGCAAGCTCGTGCTTAACATTACTGTTGGTTATCACTATATGAGCATCTTTAAGCTCAAGCGGTGCATAATCATATTCCAAGGTACTGGTATCTAAAAAGATCGCCTGCCCCTCTTTCCCCATTGCTGATGCAAACTGATCCATTATACCACAATTCATTCCGACAAATTCGCTTTCCGCCTTCTGTCCGAGAAGCGCGACATCAACCATGTCGATATTATCAAAGCCATATAATTCCCTGATCATAAGACCTATAAGAACCTCGAGAGACGCGGATGACGAAAGACCCGAGCCGGCAGGGATATTTCCTGATATCATTATATCCGCACCCTTATCTATCTTACAGCCCTTTCTCAAATAAGCCCAGAAAACCCCTTTTGCGTAATTGGTCCAGTCATCCTCCTTTTCATATTTAAGATCAGGGAGACTGCTCTCATAAACCTTTCCGGCCTGTATATTAAGAGAAGTGAACTTAAGCTTATCGTCCTCTCTTTTCCTTATGACCCCATAGGTTCCCAGCGTGAGAGCGCAGGGAAAAACGTGGCCTCCGTTATAATCGGTATGCTCACCTATCATATTTACTCTTCCCGGAGCAAAAAACAGGCGCATATCTCCATCACCAAATGTCTTTATAAACTCTGTCTTCAACGACTCTATAATCTTTTCCGACATCATATCCACTCCTTAATTCACACTTTCTGCAAAGCGCTTGATACCTGCTCTGCCGGATTCATCATCCTTAAAAACACCACAGTGCTCCAAAACCTTCGAAAAGACCAGACCGATCTCCTGCTCGATAATATCATCCACATTGTCTTTATTTATATTTCCATGCTTTGCTGTAATTTCCTTAGCCCAATCAGCATGCGCTTTTATCTCGGGAACAGCGTCTGCATCTGTCCCGTTTACAAGAGCATCTTTTAATAAATCCATTTCCTTAAGAAGCCTTGCAGGAAGAATAGCCACACCCATAACCTCAATAAGCCCTATGTTCTCCTTCTTTATATGATGGAGCTCGGCATGAGGATGGAAGATACCAAGCGGATGCTCATCCGTGGTACGATTGTTTCTAAGCACCAGGTCTATCTCAAATAATTCGCCTCTTCTGCGAACGATAGGCGTTATCGTATTGTGAGGTGCGTCCGTTTCTGCCAGTATCTCGTTTTCTTCATCCGAATATCCTCTCCAGCAGGAAAGTATCTTATCCGAAAGCTCTACCAGACGGTCTGCGTCAGCGCTCTTAAGCCTTATGACCGACATGGGCCAGTCCAGTACAGACGCTTCAATATCATCATAGCCCTTAAAGCCAAGCTTTTCGCGCTCTCGAGCCTTCGCCATCGGGAACTCGTAATTTCCTCCCTGGAAATGCTCGTGAGTCAATATAGACCCGCCAACTATAGGCAGGTCCGCATTCGAACCTATCACATAATGCGGAAGATACGTCACAAACTCCGTGAGACGTTTAAACGTATTCACATCTATCTTCATCGGAACATGATGCTTTGAAAGGACTATACAATGTTCATTGTAATAAACATAGGGAGAATACTGCATATACCAGTCTTCACCGTTAAGCTTTAAGGGAATAAGCCTTATGTTCTGCCTTGCCGGATGATCAAGGCGGCCAAAATATCCTTCGTTTTCCGGACAAAGAAGACATTTCGGATATGCGTTCTGTTTTTTATTAAGAGCGGCAGCTATAGCCTTGGGATCTTTTTCAGGCTTCGAAAGATTTATGGTTATATCCAGGTCTCCGTATTTTGAAGGAGCCTTCCATTTTCTGTCCTTTTTAACCCTGTAGGTTCTGATATAATCATTATCCCTGCAAAGCCTGTAAAAATAGTCCGTCGCCTCTTTCGGAGAGACCTCATATTTTTCCTTAAAAGTTTTTATGACTTCAGAGGGTCTGGGAGTAAGTTCGCCCATAAGGCGGGTGTCCAATAAATCTCTCTCGGTTATTCCATCTCCGATAAGGCCGCGGTGTGCGGCGTCGTCCAGCAGAACCTTGAGGATGTCTTCAAGCGGAGCACTTTCTCCTCCTTCACAGGAAAAATCCCCGTCCGGCTCCAGTCCCAGAACACCCAGTATCCGGTTCGCCGCATATATCACATCTTCTTTTTCTATTAAAGAATGCTCCAACCCATAGGCCACCAAAGCTTTAACTGCATCAAATACATTCATAATCCTTCTCCTTTATACCTTCGTGACGTTTATTGTAACATGTTTTTCACCGGCACGAAATCCTTAAAAGGCCCGTAGCTTTAAATTCCGGGCCTTTTTAAGGATTTATTTTTGAAGTTTAATGATCCTGACTCCAACCTTATCCATCTTAACCCGGTCGCCCTTTTTAAATGAGTCTGTGCTCAAAAGATCATCTCCATCACAGGTTATTTCAAAATCCGTTTCGTCTCCATGATTTAACACAAACAGGAAGTCGCCTTCATCGGAGTTTCTGCGAGTCATTTCAAGTGTCGCAGACGCCTTAGCGCTATCCGGCTCCTCTCCGAGGCAGTTCTTAATCCCGGCCTCACGAGCCACGTCACAAACAAGCTCATTTATAAATTCGGTACTTCCTGAGGTACCTACATAATAGCAGGCCCCTTCACCAAATTTATTTTTTGTGATAACCGGAGTTCCGGCGTAAAAGCTTTCGTCATATGTGCTTATAACCTCAGCGCCCTCCGGATGCATGATATCGCATACGATATCCGCCGTATATTTCACTCCCTTATATTCAAATGAATTATGTTCATCCTCTCTAAGGATATCCTTCTCCTCGACCCACACACCGGCAATGCTTTTAAGCGGTCCGGGATAGCCTCCCATAATAATGAGATCATTTTCATCGGTATAGCCGCTCATATATGTGAGAATGAGTTTTCCTCCTCTTTTGACAAATGCCTCGAGAGAATTTTCGATGCCATCCTTCATCATATAAAGCATCGGAGCCACCACGAGATCATACCCGGACAGATCTTCATCCATCGGAATGATATCGAGCGGAATATCAAGCTCATAAAATGCCTTGTAGTATTTATAAAGCTCTTCCACATAATCAAGCCTCTTTGAAGGACCGGCCGAAGCCTCCAGAGCCCATCTGGTATTCCAGTCAAATATCAGAGCCGCACGTGCGGGAGTTCTTCCTCCGAGTGTTGCACTTCCAAGCTTCTTAAGCTCAGCTCCCAGCTCGCTGCATTCTTTGAAAACCCTTGTATCATCCCTGCCGGAATGGTCTATTACAGCGCCGTGGAATTTCTCATTGGAACCCCTGCTCATCCTTAGCTGGAAAAACATAACCGTATCTGCGCCATGTGCCACGGCCTGATACGACCACAGCCTCATAACTCCGGGCTTTTTCGAGCCGTTGACCTCCATCCAGTTAACCCAGGAGGGCGTCTGCTCCATAAGCATGAAGCTCTTTCCGCTCTTCATTCCGCGGAACGTATCATGACGGTAGGCGATCTTTGCAGGTTCAATATCTCTTTCGGGATAATTATCCCACGAAACCATATCCATGTGTTTTGCCCATTTGTGATAATCCAGATCGTTAAAGAAGGGCATGAAATTGGTTGTGATCGGCACATCAGGTATAACCGAGCGCACAGCATCATATTCATCGATATAATTCTGCATGATCGAGTCGGAATTGAAACGCTTATAATCCAGTGCCGCACCCTGAAATACCGTCTGAGCTTCATTTTCAAAATTCTCTGAAAGGGCATTTGGGAAAACGATCTCATCCCAGTCATAGAAGGTATGACTCCAGAAGGCTGAATTCCATTCGTAATTTAAGTTATCCAGAGTCTTGTATTTGTTCTTTAACCAGACACGAAATGCCTTCAGGCAGTTCTCGCAGTAGCAAAAACCACCGTATTCATTGCTGATATGCCAGGCAACGATATTTTTCCTGTCCTTATACCTCTCGGCCAGCTTTTTTGCCAGAAGAGGCGAATACTTTCTGAACGTCGGAGAATTGGGACAGGCATTATGTCTGTATCCGAAATTTCGTTTTCTGCCCTCAAAATCCGTCCTTAATACATCAGGATATTTCTTTGCCATCCAGGCGGGAAGCGCAGCCGTTGATGTGGCCATGCATATCTTCATCCCGTTTTCACTAACCCTGTCAACGGTCTCATCCAGAAGCGAAAAGTCATAGGTTGTCTCATCCCTCTGAAGCAGCGCCCAGTTAAAGACGTTTAAGGTCACCACATCAATTCCGGCCTTCTTA
>JAILOD010000111.1 GCA_024691015.1 Lachnospiraceae bacterium | reverse complement strand
CGTCCCATATCAAAGATCCTGTCTACGCCGGCAACAAGTGCAATGCCTTCAACCGGAAGGCCGACTGACTGCAGAACCATGGCAAGCATTACCATGCCGGCACCGGGGACGCCTGCTGTTCCTATGGATGCAAGCGTTGCGGTAAGAACAATGGTGATCATCTGTGAGAATGTGAGATTTATACCATAACAGGAAGCGATAAATATGGAGCAGACACCTTGATAGATGGCAGTCCCGTCCATGTTTATTGTCGCGCCCAGGGGAAGGACGAAGGAGGCAATATCCCTGTTTCCGCCCAGCTTTTCGACACATTCCATATTGATAGGAAGAGTTCCGACCGATGAAGCGGAAGAAAAGGAGAACATTATTGCCGGTATCATTCCTTTGAAGAATGCGATGGGAGAGATGCCACCGAGAGTGTAGACTGCAACTGAATATATAAGTACTGCATGTAATATATAAGCCAGATATGCCACTAGAAGCACCTTTGCCAAAGAACCTAATACAGCAGGACCGTTATTTGCCACAACCGGACAGAGCAGGCAGAATACACCGATCGGAGAAAGTGATACGATCATTTCCATGCCTTTAAGAAAAATGTCGTTTAAAATGGTAACTGCTGTGAAGTCCCGCTTGTTTTCTTCATTGTTGCCGATAAGGAGAAGAGCAAAACCGATTATCAGAGAGGCGACAATGATCTGCAGCATGTTTGATTCTGCAAAGGGCTGGATAAAGTTTGAAGGGAACATTCCAACCAGGGTAGTCATAAAGTTTACCGGTTCGACTTCAGTATATTCAAGATTGGTTGTTTCCATAACCGGGAAAAAACCTTTAAAGATATTGGCTGAAACCAGACCGATGGTAATGGCAAAAGCCGTGGTGCACATATAGTAAATAACGGTTTTAATACCAATGGAGCCTATTTCTCTGACATCCTTCATTGCTATGACGCCGCTCATAATTGAAAAGAATACCAGGGGTCCCACGATCCACTTTACCAGATTAAGAAAGATGGTTCCGAAAGGTTTGATATAGGTTTCGGCTATATCGGGAATAGGCATAAATGCAATTCCGGCAATTATGCCGAGTATCAGTGCGATAAAAATCTTTGTAGAAAGGGCAGGCTTTTTCTTTTTCATATGATAAGCTCCTTGACCGGTCCTGAAAATTCCGGAAAAAATAATAAAAGTAAAGATGTATGAGGTCCGATTTAAAAACATTGTATTTATACATGCACACCGGGAATTATATTTATAACGATGAATGTAATAAATCAGAATGTTACAGCCCCCATAACTGTAAAACCCATCATATATGCCTATTATAAAGGATAGATGATGGGTTTACAAATAAAGATGTTTTGATTCAAAGAATATCTGTGTTTTGTTCAGTGCAGAGCTTGTTGCCTGAATGCCTTTTTATGTTTAAGAGAGATCGCAGCTCTCTCATAAATCAGTCTGTCTGCAATGACAGTAAGTGCCAGAGCTGCTATAACATCCAGAATGGAATGCTGCTTAATAAAGAGTGTTGATAAGACTATGGATGCTGAAATGATATGGCATAACCATTTCCGGCGGATGCTTGTAAATACTTTGGTACTCCTGTCTACCGCAATGATGGTGACCAGTGAATTATACGCATGTATACTGGGCATTACATTGGTGGATGTGTCATGTGAATATATAAAGCTCAACATATGTCCGAATATTCCTGTTGTGTCATAATATGCCGGACGTATGTCCAGACCGTTCGGGAAAACGGCTGAAATAATAAGAAATAAGGTCATTCCCGAAGCGAGTGCCAGAAAATAGTTTTTATATTCTTCTTTGTCGTTGAAGAAGAAAGTCAGGGCAATTATGGCAATGAAGGGGAACCAGATCAAATATGGGACAACAAAGGCTTCTATAAAAGGAATGAGCCTGTCAACCCTTGTGGATATGATCTTTACCGATGATATATGTTTTTCCAGATAATCAAAAATTAGCATGTAGACCGGAAAGTAAAGAGCGGTCCACCAGTACTTAAGTTTTTCTGAAATCGAATACTTCATAATATAGTGACGATCTTATGCCCCGGTATCGTCGTGACGGGTTAAACTTATTTAGTAACTGTTCCCTTTATAAAACTATATGATTCTACCACATATTGATTTTTTTTCAAGCTATAGAATTATAAATTATTTTGCTGTCGGGTTAAAAAATAGTGATCTGCAGACCACTTGGATTGTTACGTTGTCCTTTAAAAGTGCAGTCTTGACAGAAGTATCACTTATGATAGGATAAATGAGGAAAAAGAAAGCTTAACAAAAAGGAGAAAAAAATGAGCGAACTTACATTGAAATACGGATGTAACCCGAATCAGAAGCCTTCCAGAGTTTTTATGGAAAACGGCAGTGATCTTCCTATAGAAGTTCTTAACGGTAAGCCGGGATATATCAATCTTCTGGATGCGTTCAACGGCTGGCAGCTGGTGAAAGAATTGAAGGCAGCGACAGGGCTTCCTGCCGCAACATCCTTTAAACATGTTTCGCCTGCGGGTGCCGCTGTGGGACTTCCTCTTTCTGATATTGAAAAAAAGATATATTGGGTTGATGATCTTGGCGAGCTTTCCAGTCTGGCTTGTGCATATGCCAGAGCCAGGGGCGCAGACAGGATGAGCTCCTTCGGTGATTTTATCTCTCTTTCGGATGTCTGTGATGTTTCGACAGCCAATCTTATTAAGAGAGAAGTGTCCGACGGAATAATAGCTCCCGGTTATGATGATGAGGCACTTGAGATACTGAAAGGAAAAAAGAAGGGAAATTATGCGATCATAAAGATCGATCCCTCCTATGTTCCGGAAGAAATTGAGCGTAAGCAGGTTTTCGGAGTTACCTTCGAGCAGGGAAGAAATAATCTTGTTATAGATAAAAAGCTTCTGGAGAATGTTGTTACAGATAATAAGGAGATTCCTGACAGTGCTAAGATCGATCTTATAATTTCGCTCATTACATTAAAATATACACAGTCAAATTCGGTAGCTTATGCCAAGGGTGGTGCAGCTATCGGAATAGGTGCCGGGCAGCAGAGCCGTATTCACTGTACAAGGCTTGCCGGGGATAAAGCAGACAAGTGGTTTTTACGTCAGTCACCTCAGGTTCTTGAGCTTCCTTTCCGTGATGATATAGGAAGGCCCGACAGGGACAATACCATCGATATTTATACCTCTGCAGATTATGAGGATGTGCTTGCTCCCGGGCAGTGGGAGAGATTGTTTACAAAACAGCCCGAAGTATTTACAGATGCTGACAAGAAAGCCTGGCTTAAGAAGAATGAAAATGTTGCACTGGGATCCGATGCATTCTTCCCGTTCGGAGACAATGTGGAAAGAGCATTCAGAAGCGGCGTGAAATACATAGCTCAGCCCGGTGGTTCCATCAGAGATGATAATGTCATAGAAGCCTGCAACAATCATGATATAGCGATGTGCTTTATCGGAACCAGGCTTTTCCATCATTGATCTTTGGATATTTAAACCCTTCGCGAAAGCGGAGGGTTTTGTTTTCAGTATCTTACTTCAAATGATCTTTCATCTTCTTCAACAGGAAGAGAGGTCCTGTCCATAGATGATATTTCTATATACCGTCCGTTCCTGACGGTTGTTATAAAGGCATCTATTTCAGCTTCGTTTCCCTGCACCTCGCAGGTGACCGAGCCGTCGTATTCGTTTTTTACATAGCCGGTAAGTCTGTAGCGGTTTGCGGCATGCCTTGCCGTATATCTGAAGCCGACCCCCTGAACGGAGCCGAAGAAGCGGAATTTATATCTTTTTGTCATAGCTTTACCTCTTAATCTTTTTTATGTAAAATAATCCCCGGTTTGACAGAACACTTAATTATATAGTATAAATCGTAAATAGATAAGACAAATGACAACTGAAGAGTTTCCTGATCTGGCAGAGGTAGTTATTATTATGGAGAATTTAAAGGAACATGCTTTCAGCATCATTTATTTCATCATTCTCGGCGGATTTATCATTGCCGGTATAGTTGTAAATGTTTCAACCATAAGAGATCTTTTGAAGGAAGACGAAGTGAAGAAAGTTCAAAATACGGTTGAACGAAAGGATTATACCGTTGAAAAGGCCGAAGAAGAAGTAAAGAAAATAGAGGTTCCGGAGGTTTCGGAAAACGGTATCGATACAAGAGGATATTCTATCATTGCTACAAGCGAAGAGGTTGATCTTATGGCACGTGTGGTAATGAGCGAGTCGGCGGATACCGATTCCTGCAGAAGGGCTGTTGCGGAGGTTATTCTGAACAGGCTTGATGATGAAGATTTCCCGGATACCATACATGGGGTTGTTTATCAGAAGAATCAGTTTTCCACCGGGTACAACGGTAAACCGACCGGAGAATGCTATGAGGCGGTACATGATGCCCTTAAAGAGGGGATGTATCCGGATGATATGTTCTGGTTCAGAGAGGATTACGTGGATTACGGAAATGAGTATACAAGGTTTGAGAATCTTGTATTTTCAACCGAAACCAAGTATTGAATAATTTAAATTTAAAATGCTATAAAAATCTCTTGACAACTGGATGAAACCCTTGTAAAATTGGCAAAGTGAATTGCGGGTGTAGTTCAATGGTAGAACACCAGCCTTCCAAGCTGGATACGTGGGTTCGATTCCCATCACCCGCTTTTTAATTCGCTCTATTTATGTGGACAACCGATATTCACTTTTATGTGTCCGTAGCTCAGCTGGATAGAGCACCGGCCTTCTAAGCCGGGTGTCCGGGGTTCGAATCCCCGCGGGCATACTATGGTGGGTATAGCGTAGCTGGTTAACGCGCCAGATTGTGGTTCTGGAGACCAAGGGTTCGAGTCCCTTTACCCACCCTTTGGCCTTGTTAGAGGTTCATACAGGGCTATAGCCAAGCGGTAAGGCACAGCACTTTGACTGCTGCATTCGCTGGTCCGAATCCAGCTAGCCCTGCTCAACTTAATGCTATAGCAAATCATGAGACACTAGCTCAGTCGGTAGAGCACCTGACTTTTAATCAGGTTGTCGGGGGTTCGATTCCCCCGTGTCTCATTTTTTTATTTTGATTTTTATTTTCTGCGCCAGTGTTGGAATTGGCAGACAAGCAGGATTTAGGTTCCTGTGCCGTAAGGCGTATGGGTTCAAGTCCCATCTGGCGCATGTTTTCCCCCGTGGCTTTTGCTGCGGGGGTTTTATACCTGAACCTCACCCGACAACACTTTCTTATAATCCTCGTAGTTCTTCTGAAGGAGAGTAGGTGTGTCGAGACCGTAGGGGCACCTTGAAGAGCAGGCACCGCAGTGGAGACAGTTTTCTATCATCTTCATGTTGGCCTGCCATTTCTCGGACAACCAGTCTTTTGAAGGGGCACGGCGGAGAAGAAGTGATATCCTGGCACAGTTATTTATCTCTATTCCGGCGGGACAGGGCATACAATAGCCGCAGCCGCGGCAGAAGTCACCCTGAAGAGCCTTGAGGTCTGAATCGATAACCGCCTGAAGCTCATCATCCATAACAACATCGTTTTCCATAAGGGAAAGCCATTCTTCAAGTTCACTCATCTTCTGAATACCCCAGATAGGAAGGACATTGTCGTATTGCGCGATAAAGGCATAAGCAGCACGGAAGTTTGTGATAAGGCCGCCGGAAAGACCCTTCATGGCGATGAAGCCGATATTGTTTTCACGGCATTTATTAACAAGGGCGATATCTCTGTCTATGGAAAGATATGAGAACGGAAACTGCAGGGTTTCGTAGAGACCGGAATCGACGATCTCCTCTGCGATGCCGATCTTGTGCGCAGTAATGCCGATATGACGGATCACTCCCTGGCGTTTAAGGTCTTCCAAAAGCTCATACATTCCACTGCCGTCATCCGGGCGATAGCAGGTGGGAACACAATGAAGCTGATAGACATCGATGTAGTCGGTCTTCATATTTTTAAGGGAAATATCAAGCTCTTTCTTTACATCATCCGGAGTGCGTCCCATGCTTTTTGAGGCAATATAGATATCAGAGCGGACATCGCTTAGGGCCTCCCCGATCTTTTCCTCGCTGTCGGAATAGGCTCTCGCTGTATCGAAGTATGTCATTCCTCCATCGTAGGCCCGACGTAAAATTTTACAGGCAGTATCCATATCAACCCTTTGAACAGGAAGGGCGCCGAAGGCGTTTTGAGGTGTTTTGATACCGGTTTTACCAAGTGTGATCGTATGCATAGAATTCTCCTTATATTCCCGGAATAGCACGGGTAAAAATTGTTATAGCACTTATTTGAATGAGAATAAGTGCATCTCAGCCATATATGTTATAATAAATTGAAAATGATCAGAATTCAATGTAAGTATGAATGTAAAGAACATCTGGGAAAGAGGAGACATTATGGAAAATCGGGAAATAGAGAGAAAATGGCTGATAGATAAAATCCCGTTTGAGCCGGAGGACTATGAATGCCTTGATATAGAGCAGGCCTATCTGTCATCATCACCGACGGTAAGGGTAAGGAAAGAAAACGATACCTATTATCTTACATATAAGGGCTCGAGGAATATGCCCGGGAACTCCTCAATGTCACACGAGGAATACAACCTGCCGCTGGATGAGACCTCATATGAGCATTTAAAGGAAAAAGCAGACGGTATCATTCTTCATAAAAAAAGATATCTGATCCCGGAAAAGGAAAATCTTACAATAGAGCTGGATGTGTTCGAAGAACCGATAGCACCGCTTGTGGTGGCTGAAGTCGAGTTTGACTCTGAGGAGGCGGCAAACGCCTATGTTGCACCCGACTGGTTCGGTGAAGACGTAACAAATGATTATCATTATAAGAATGTATATCTGTGTAAAGCGATGAACAAATAAAAAATCCCCTGTCCGATTGATATTGATAGTGATCCGGACAGGGGAGTTTTCATTAATACAGGGCACATATAGAGAATCCTTCGAACAGCTTTATTTAAACTGGATCTGTTTTTCAATCTCGTCGGCCTTTTCTTTTCCGAGAAGCTGTGTGATCACAAGAGAAGCAAATTCGACAGAAGCACCCATTCCGCGTGCGGTGATAAAACGGCCATCTGAAACTGCTTTGTCGGGTACATAAGAGGCACCCTTTAAATGCTCTTCATTTCCGGGATAGCAGGTAGCCTTCTTTCCGTTCAGAAATCCCAGCTTTCCGAGAACTCTTGGAGCCGCACAGATTGCGGAAAGGTATTTTCCGTCGGCATCGGCTTTTTTTAGAAGGGTGGTAAGCTTATCGCATTTCTCGAGGTTTTCGGTACCGAGGCCTCCGCCGGGGAGAAGGAGCATATCCATTTCATCGTAATTCACATCTTCAAATAAAGCATCCGCACGAACCGGGATCTTGTGGGAACCCATAACATTTAAATCGTCCTTAATGGAAACTGTGGTGACCTCTATGCCGGCACGGCGGCACATATCGATGGGGGTCAGGGCTTCTATCTCTTCGAAACCGTCAGCTAAAAATACTGCAATTTTACTCATATAATCCTCCTTAAGATAAACAATGATCATCTGATCATTAAAGATACATTGGAAATATAGGCTGTGAAAAATCTGATCTGAAGTTATTATATCGTTGCCTGGTGTAAAGGCCCGTAGTCTGATCAGCAAGTGCGTGGCCTGAGTCTGAACAGTAACATTATATCACAACAGAGCCGGTTTTAAATATAAAACGTGGGCCCAATTAATGCCGTTAAACAAAGGAAAAAATCATTGTAGATATTTGAAAACTTGTATGTTATACTACGTAGGTATGGCTAATATGCGTGGAATACGCGTTTAAGATTCGGAGGTTAATTTAAAATGAGTTTGCAGGTTGAAAAGTTAGAACACAATATGGCTAAGCTTACAATAGAAGCAGGTGCTGACGAGCTGGAAAAGGCCTTAAACAGTTCTTACTTAAAAAACAGATCCAGAATATCGGTTCCCGGTTTCAGAAAGGGGAAGGCTCCACGCAAATTAATAGAGAAAATGTACGGAAAAGAAGTTTTCTATGAAGAAGCTGCAAGAGAGCTTATGAATGAAAGCTATGCAAAGGAGATCAAAGAGCACAGGGAGCTCAGCATAGTTTCAAACCCCAAGGTTGATGTGGTACAGATAGAAGCCGGAAAGCCTTTTATTTATACGGCAGAAGTTGCATTAAAGCCCGAGGTAGAGCTCGGAAAATATAAGGGTATCAAGGTTACGAAGATCGATACCACTGTAAGTGCCGAAGAGATCGACCGCGAGATCGATTCCGAGAGAGAAAAGAATGCAAGGATAACAAATGTTGAGGGCAGAGCATCAAAGCTCGGCGATATAGTTACCATCGACTTCGAAGGTTTTGTTGATGATGTTGCATTTGACGGAGGAAAGGGCACGGATCACGATCTTGAACTCGGCTCACACTCCTTCATAGATACATTTGAAGATCAGCTTGTAGGCAAGAATATTGACGATGATGTAGACGTTAATGTTACCTTCCCTGAGGAGTATCAGGAAAAGTCACTTGCAGGCAAGGCTGCATTGTTCAAGGTTAAGGTAAAGAACATAAAAGAAAAGATCCTTCCCGAGATCGATGATGAATTTGCATCAGAGGTTTCAGGCTTTGATACATTGAAGGAATATAAGGATGATATAGAAGCACGTCTTAAGAGAAACAAGGAAGCCGATGCAAAGGCAAAGAAAGAGGACGAGCTTGTAGAGGCTCTTGTTAAGGATTCCAATATGGACATCCCCGATGCAATGATCGAAACACAGGCAGAGCAGATGGTTGAAAATTATGCAAACCGTATGCGTCAGCAGGGCCTTTCTCTTCAGCAGTATATGCAGTATACCGGAATGACCTATGAAAAGATGGTCGATCAGATGAAGGCACAGGCAAAGGCCAATATTGAGAGCCGTCTTGTTCTTGAGGCTGTTGTTGATGCTGAAAAGATCGAAGCCAGTGATGAAGATTTTGAAAAAGAAATGAAGGATATGGCTGAAAGCTACATGATGGAGGTTGACAAGCTCAAGGAGATCATGGGCGAGACCGAGCAGGAGGCCATCAAAAAGGATATAGCCGTTAGAAAGGCAGCGGACTTCCTTCTTGAGAATGCAAAGGAAACAGCAGCAAAGAAGACAGAAGATGAAGACGAAGACGACGGCGAAGAGAAGCCCAAGAGAGGCAGAAAAAAGAAAGCCGAAGAAACGGAGGAATAATACATGTTAGTGCCAACCGTCATAGAAACCACCAACAGAGGCGAAAGAGCGTATGACATATATTCACGTCTTTTAAAGGAGAGGATCATTTTTTTAGGCGATGAAGTAAATGATCAGACCGCAGGCCTTGTTGTGGCACAGATGCTTTTTCTTGAAGCAGAGGATACAGAAAAGGACATTCATTTTTATATAGACAGCCCCGGAGGTTCGGTTACAGCAGGTATGGCTATCTATGATACGATGAATTATATTAAATGTGATGTTTCCACCATATGTATAGGTATGGCAGCATCAATGGGTGCCTTCCTTTTATCAGGAGGCGCAAAGGGCAAGAGGCTTGCTCTTCCCAATGCCGAGATCATGATCCATCAGCCTTCGGGCGGCACACAGGGTCAGGCTACAGAGATCCAGATCGCGGCAGAGCATATCTTAAAGACAAAAGAGAAGTTAAATAAGATCCTTGCAGCAAATACAGGTCAGCCCATCGATGTTATCGCACGTGATACAGACAGAGATAACTGGATGAGTGCCGAAGAGGCAAAGGAATACGGCCTGGTTGACAAGGTTATAGTTGACAGAAACAGTACATCCAAGGATGGAGAGTAAGGAATAAAAATGGCAAAGATTAGCGGTGACGGCAGAATCAGGTGCTCTTTCTGCGGAAAGACACAGGATCAGGTTCAAAAGCTTATAGCGGGACCCAACGGAGCGTACATCTGTAATGAGTGTATTGCAATATGTGCGGATATAATCGAGGAGGATGCAGAGGAAGAAATCGAGGCATCCGGAGGAAATCTGGATATCAACCTCCTTAAACCCAGGGAAATAAACGACTTTTTAAATTCCTATATCATAGGTCAGGAGGAAGCCAAGAAAGTCCTTTCCGTTGCAGTATACAATCATTATAAGAGGATCATGTCCAATAAGGAAAACGATGTGGAGCTTCAGAAGAGTAACATTCTCATGCTGGGGCCTACCGGATCGGGTAAAACCCTTCTGGCACAGACTCTTGCAAAGATAATCAATGTACCCTTTGCGATAGCGGATGCGACATCTCTTACAGAAGCAGGTTATGTGGGTGAGGATGTTGAGAATATCCTCTTAAAGCTTATACAGGCTGCCGATTATGATATAGATAAGGCACAGGTGGGCATTATTTATATCGATGAAATAGACAAGATTACGAGAAAGGGTGAGAATGTTTCAATTACCAGAGACGTTTCGGGTGAGGGCGTACAACAGGCTCTCTTAAAGATACTTGAAGGCACTCTGGCATCCGTTCCTCCGCAGGGAGGCAGAAAGCATCCTCATCAGGAGCTCATCCAGATAGATACGACAAACATCCTGTTTATCTGCGGCGGAGCCTTTGAAGGACTTGATAAGATCATACAGACAAGACTCGATAAAAAATCCATAGGATTCAATGTTGATGTCGGCAAGAATACGGAAGAGGATATAGGCGCTGCCTTCCATTCGGTTCTGCCTGAGGATCTTACAAAATTCGGTATAATCCCCGAGCTTGTGGGAAGGCTTCCGGTTACGGTAGCTCTGGATAATCTGGATAAGGAAGCACTGATCAAGATACTTACCGAGCCTAAGAATGCCATAACAAAACAGTATCAGATGCTGTTGGGGCTTGATGAGGTGAAGTTATCCTTTGAGGATGATGCAATAACCGCAATTGCTGAGAAGGCAATAAAGAGGAAGACCGGAGCCAGAGGCTTAAGATCCATAATGGAATCGGTCATGAATAACGTAATGTATGAGGTACCTTCGGATGAGACCATAAACGAGGTGATCGTGACGAAGAGCTCGGTAGAGGGTACGGGAGAACCGCTGGTGGTTCATTGTGAGATAGAAGAAAAGAAAGCAAAATAAAAGGCGGCGGCTTAAATGCCGCCCCTTTCTTTAGGAAAAGTTATGAGAAGAACATCAATCAGATCATTCAATGCAGCAATACTGCAGAATATAGCAATTCTTCCCGGGGAAATAGTTTTCTGTGAGATAAACGGGGTAAGTTCGATAGAAGCAACAAAAAAGGCTCTTGCAAATGATGAGGGTCTGCTTCTTATGATCGAAAAAGACGGAGAAGACGAAGAGGGGAATCCTATAGAGAATACCGTATATGAAATAGGGGTGGTCTCGAAGGTACGCCAGATATCAAGAAGCTCTGAGAACAGCGCGAGAGTACTGTTTGAAGGCGTTGAAAGGGCCAAGCTTGTTGAACTCAAAGAGGGAGAACATATCTTTGAGGCGAAGGCAAGGTATCTGACTAAAAAGGAAATGGGAAAATTCAATTCCGTGACGGAAGCAGCGATGAGAAGAAATCTTGAGCAGCTTCTGGATAAATTCCTCAAGATGAACAGCAGAGTAAGCGACTCATTTCTCAAAAAGATAAGGCGTGATTCCGATATCGATAAGATGATCGATGTATGCGCCTCCAACATTCCAATGGAATTCGATAAAAAGCTCGGAGTCCTGCAATTAGAGGCAATTGAGGACAGATATGCCTACCTCATGAGTGTACTTGTGGATGAGATGGGTATCATGAAATTAAGAGGAGAGCTTTCTCAAAAGCTGGAGGATAAGATAAACGAGAACCAGAAGAAATACATTCTGGAAGAGCAGATCCGTCTGATAAGAGAAGAACTGGGAGACAATAATCCCGAGAGCGAGGCCGATAATTATCTCAAAGAGCTTGAGGAGCTTCAGGCTTCGGATGAAGTAAAGGAAAGCATTCGTAAAGAGATAGAAAGGTTTAAGAATATACCTTCAGGGTCTTCGGAAAGCACTGTTGAACAGCTTCATATAGAAGCTCTGCTCAAGCTTCCCTGGGATAAGGCATCCGAGGAGAATAATTCACTGGAAAATGCCGAAAAGATCCTGAAAAGGGATCATTACGGACTTGAAAAGGTAAAGGACAGGATCCTGGAGTTTCTGGCTGTCAGGAATCTTACCGAAAAAGGCCAGACTCCAATAATCTGTCTTATAGGGCCTCCCGGAACGGGAAAGACATCCATTGCGAAGTCCCTGGCAGAAGCTATGGGCAGAAAGTATTTCCGGATATCCTTGGGAGGCGTAAGGGACGAGGCAGAGATAAGAGGCCACAGAAAGACCTATATCGGTGCCATGCCCGGTATGATAGCCAACGGCCTTGAAAGGGTCGGAGTTAAAAATCCGCTTATGCTGTTGGATGAGATAGATAAGCTGAGCTCGGACTATCACGGTGCTACAGCATCGGCTCTTCTTGAAGTGCTTGATTCAGAGCAGAATAAGACATTCAGAGATCATTATATAGAGGTTCCGATCGACCTGTCGGATGTGTTCTTTATTGCGACGGCGAATTCAAAGTCGGATATTCCCGGTCCGCTTCTTGACAGACTTGAGGTAATTGATGTCTCCGGTTATACGGAAAACGAAAAATTCCATATAGCCAAGGAACACCTTGTTAAGAAGCAGCTGATCAAAAACGGACTTACCAGAAAGAACCTTGTTATAAGCGATTCCGCGATAAGAAGCATGATAAGCCTTTACACTCGTGAGGCGGGCGTGAGAAGCCTTGAAAGAAAGATCGGCGAGATCTGCAGGAAGAGTGCGAGAAAGGTATATGAAGACAGGGAGAAGAAGATCAGTGTTACCGCAAAGAACTTAAGCGAGTTTCTCGGGAAGGAAAAATATCTTCCGGAGGACCGTGCCGGAAAGGCGGAGGTTGGTCTTGTGCGTGGTCTTGCCTGGACTTCGGTAGGCGGTGTTACGCTTGAAATAGAAGTAAATCTTATGCCGGGTAAGGGAAATCTTATGCTTACGGGTCAGCTTGGCGATGTAATGAAGGAATCGGCACAGGCAGGACTTACATACATAAAGTCCATATGCGATAAAATGGGCGTGAACGAAAATTTCTTTAAGAGTCACGATATTCATATACACATACCTGAGGGGGCAACTCCAAAGGATGGTCCTTCGGCCGGAGTGACTATGGCTACGGCTATGGCAAGTGCTCTTACGGGGATACCTGCAAGAGGAGACATAGCAATGACCGGAGAGGTGACCTTAAGGGGACGTGTTCTTCCGATAGGCGGACTTAAGGAGAAGCTTCTGGCAGCTAAGGCCGTGGGTATAAACGAGGTTCTTGTACCCGTTAAGAATAAGAGTGATGTTGAAGAGATATCGGATGAGATAAAAGACGGTATGGATATTAAGTTCATGACACAAATGGATGAGATATTTAAGATCGCACTTACAAAAGAGTTCACTCCGCTTAAGGAAAAGTCAAGCAGAAAGAGAGCATCCAAATGATAATAAAATCGGCAGAGCTCGAAACCGTGGTGGGAGTGACCACCAAAGGACTGCCTCAGAATAAACATCCGGAATTTGCTTTTGCCGGAAGAAGTAATGTGGGTAAATCCTCACTTATAAATTCACTTATGAGTAGGAAAAATCTTGCCCGCACTTCATCTACACCGGGTAAAACACAGACCATGAACTTTTACAATATAAATAAAGAACTGTATTTTGTGGACCTTCCCGGATACGGATACGCAAAAGTGAAGGTGGACTTTAAGGCACAGTGGGGGCCTATGATAGAGAGGTACTTAAAAGGCTCAAAATCACTCAGAGCTGTATTTATCCTTGTGGACATGCGAAGACCTCCCACGGATGATGATATGATGATGTATGAATGGGTGGTAAAAGCGGGCTTTAATCCCATAATCATTGCAACAAAGTCCGATAAACTGAAGCGTTCACAGGTTAAGGGGGCATTGGCTGCAATAGAAGCGGCTTTTAAAGGGGAAAAAGTAAGGATCATTCCTTTTTCGGCCTTAAAGGGGACCGGGAGAGATGAGATATTAAAATGCATAGATGAATTATTGATCACCGATGCAGAAGAAAACAAGGAGGATATGAAAAAATGACAAAAGTTGACATTATTTCGGGATTTCTTGGAGCCGGTAAGACTACGCTTATCAAAAAGCTGATCGCCGAGGCGTTTAAAGGCCAGCAGCTGGTGCTTATCGAAAATGAGTTTGGAGAGATCGGTATAGACGGAGGTTTCTTAAAGGAAGCCGGCATTAATATCACTGAAATGAATTCGGGCTGCATCTGCTGTTCGCTTGTTGGTGACTTTGGCGTTGCTCTGAAGGAGGTTGTGGACAAATATCATCCTGACCGTATCATTATTGAGCCTACAGGTGTAGGTAAGCTTTCGGATATTGCAAAAGCTGTAAAGAATATAGACGAGAGTGTGGGTCTTGAGATCAATGCGCTTGTAACCGTTGTTGACGGCACAAAGGCAAAGATGTATATGAAGAATTTCGGTGAATTTTTCAATAATCAGATAGAAAATGCAGGAACCATTGTTATAAGCCGTTCACAGAACATGGATCAGGAAAAGCTGGATGAGCTTATCGCGCAGCTTCGTGTTCATAACGCTGAGAGTGAGATAATAACCACGAACTGGGATTCGATCTCCGGTGAGCAGATATTAAATGTAATGGAAAAGAGTAATACTCTTAAGGATATGATAGCAAATCTTGAGGCTGAGCCGGACAGTGAGCATCATCACCATCATCACCATCACGGCGAAGAGGGCGAGCACGAGCATCACCACCACGACCACGATGAGGAGGAGCACGAGCATCATCATCACGACCACGATGAAGAGGAGCACGAGCACCATCATCACGATCACGATGAAGAGGAGCACGAGCACCATCATCATGATCATGATGAACATGGACATCACCATCATCATCATCATGGACATGATGCAGATGAGGTATTCCAGAGCTGGGGTGTTGAGACCGCACACAAGTTCTCCAAGTCTGATATCAAGGCAGTACTTGAGACGCTTAAGGAAGGCGAGAGTTACGGTATCGTGCTTCGTGCAAAGGGCTATGTACAGGACAGCGAGTCCGATAAGTGGATCCACTTTGATCTGACTCCCGGTGAGTATGAGATAAGAGAGGGTTCTGCCGAGTCTACCGGAAGGCTTTGTGTTATCGGCTCAGGTATTAAGGAAGATAAGTTAAAGGAGCTTTTCAATGTTTAAAAAGAAGGAAGTACTGGTTTATCTGATTACCGGCTTTTTAGAGAGCGGTAAGACCAGCTTCATAAAAGAGGTCATTTCGGAGGGCCAGTTTGCCGACGGGAAGATAAATCTGTACCTGTCCTGTGAGACAGGTATGGAGGAGGTCGGCAACGAGCTTCTTCTGCAGAATAATTTTAAGGTAAGAGAGGTTGAGAGCGAAGAGGAGATTACGGAGGAATTCTTTAAAAAATGCGATTCCTACGTCAGGCCTGCAAGAGTTCTTATAGAATATAACGGCACCTGGGATCCCAATACCGTTATAGAAGCTTTTCCTGATCACTGGGTGCTTGCCGAAGGCATTGCTACGGTTGATGCAACTTCTTTCGAACAGTACCTAGCCAATATGAAGCAGATGATGACAAGGCAGTTTACCTATGCGGATCTTATAATCTTTAACAGGGCGGATGAAAGCACTATGAATCTGGCCGGCTATAAAAGAAAGGCAAGAGCTGTTAACCGTCGTTCTACCGTTGTGTTCGAAATGAAGGACGGAACGGTCAATAACGACGTTAAAGAGGAGCTTCCATACGACCTGAATTCCGATGTTATTGAGGTTACAGACGAGGACTACGGTATATGGTATCTGGATTCATTCGAAAATCCCAATACATACGAAGGTAAGACTGTTAAGTTTAAAGGCGTTGTATATAAGCCTGAAAAGGCCAAGCCCAATGTATTCATTCCCGGAAGGTTCTGCATGACCTGTTGTGAAGCTGATATCACCTTTTACGGCTATCCCTGTTTTTATGAGGGAGCACCGGAGCTTAAGGAAAAGCAGGTGGTGGAGGTTACCGCAAAAATGGATGTGGCAATGAGTAAAACGGCCGGGCAGGATGCACCTTATTTAAAGGCTGTCAGTATTGAACCCGCAGATCCTCCGGCAGAAGAGGTTGTTTACTTCTGATTTTGAATAAAATAGCATAAGTGAGATTTTTGATAGAATAAGCGAGTAAAAAAGAGAAAAGCACACGAAACCGCCAAAAATCAAAACTTGCATAAGAGGTACTAAAAACATATTATATGACTTGTGGTTAGCACTCAAACTAAATGAGTGCTAATAAAAAGAAAAGCAAGAGGGTTAATACCTATTGTAACTTAAATATTAAGGAGGCTTTAGAAATGAAGTTAAAACCATTAGGAGACAGAGTAGTATTAAAGCAGCTTGAAGCAGAGGAGACTACAGCATCGGGAATCGTTCTTCCCGGCAAGGATAAAGAAAAGCCCCAGCAGGCAGAGGTTATCGCAGTTGGTCCCGGAGGAGTTGTTGACGGGAAAGAGATCAAAATGGAAGTTAAAAAGGGACAGAAGGTTATATATTCCAAGTATGCAGGCACAGAGGTTGAACTGGATAATAAGGAAAAAGTGATCATCGTTCGTCAGAATGATATTCTTGCAATAATAGAGAAATAATAAATTAATCGGAGGAAAATAAAATGGCAAAAGAAATCAAATACAGTGCAGATGCCAGAAAAGCACTTATGGCTGGTGTTGACCAGCTTGCTGACACAGTCAGTGTTACACTCGGACCCAAAGGCAGAAACGTAGTTCTTGATAAATCCTACGGAGCTCCCCTCATCACAAACGATGGTGTTACGATCGCAAAGGAGATCGAGCTTGAGGATTCTTTCGAGAATATGGGTGCTCAGCTTGTTAAGGAAGCTGCAACAAAGACAAATGATGTAGCCGGTGATGGTACAACAACAGCAACAGTTCTTGCACAGGCTATGGTTCACGAGGGAATGAAGAACCTCGAGGCAGGCGCTAACCCTATCATCATGAGAAAGGGTATGAAGAAGGCCTGCGACACAGCAGTAGATGCCATCATCAAGATGAGCTCAAAGGTATCCAGCAAGGATCATATCGCTAAGGTTGCTTCCATTTCAGCAGGAGATGAGGAAGTTGGACAGATGGTAGCAGACGCTATGGAGAAGGTTTCCAAGGACGGCGTTATCACCATCGAAGAGAGCAAGACAATGGAGACAGAGCTGGATATGGTTGAAGGTATGCAGTTCGACCGTGGTTATGTTTCAGCTTATATGTGCACGGATATGGATAAGATGGAGGCTGTTCTCGAGAATCCTTACATCTTAATATATGATAAGAAGATCTCAGCAATAAATGATATGCTTCCCCTTCTTGAAGAGGTTGTTAAGCGCGGCGCTCAGTTGCTCATTATCGCAGAGGATATCGACGGAGAGGCACTTACAACTCTTATCGTTAACAAGCTTCGCGGAACCTTCAATGTTGTAGGTGTTAAGGCTCCCGGATACGGCGACAGACGTAAGGAAATGCTTCAGGATATCGCAATCCTTACAGGCGGCCAGGTAATTTCCGAAGAGGTTGGTCTTACACTTGCCGATGCATCTCTTGATAAGCTCGGCCGTGCTAAGAGCGTAAAGGTTAACAAGGACAATACCGTTATCGTTGACGGTGCAGGTAAGAAGGCTGATATCAAGGCTCGTACAGCTCAGATCAAGGCTCAGATTGAGACAACCACTTCTTCATTTGATAAAGAAAAGCTTCAGGAGAGGCTTGCAAAGCTTGCAGGCGGTGTAGCAGTAATCAGAGTTGGTGCTGCAACAGAGACAGAGATGAAGGAAGCTAAGCTCAGAATGGAAGATGCTCTTAATGCAACAAGGGCTGCTGTTGAGGAAGGTATCATTGCAGGTGGCGGTTCTGCTTACATCCACGCACAGAAGGATGTTGAAAAGCTTGTTGCAAAGCTTGACGGAGATGAGAAGACAGGTGCCAAGGTTGTTCTTAAGGCTCTGGATGCTCCTCTTAGCCACATTGCTACAAATGCA
>JAILOD010000065.1 GCA_024691015.1 Lachnospiraceae bacterium | reverse complement strand
CAGCGTAAATGAAAAATCAGACCCTTCTCCATATACGCTCTTAACCTTAAGAGATGAATCCATCAGAGTCAGAAGCTGAGTAACTATATTCATACCGAGCCCGGTTCCTTCTATGGTACGGTTCCTCTTCTCCTCTATCCTCTCAAAAGGCTTGAAAAGCTTGTCAATATCCTCCTCCTTTATGCCGATACCGGTATCTCGCACATCAAAATGAAGCCATACCTTATCTTGTTCCCTGTGATCTAATTTAACCGAAAAATCAACACTTCCCTTTTCCGTATATTTTGCGGCATTGGAAAGTATGTTAAGTACAACCTGCTTGATACGTATCTCATCACCGTAGAGTATGTGGGGTATCTTTTCATCCACATGTACATTAAACTCAAGTCCCTTTGTCTCCATCCGGACCATGTTCATATTTACAAGATCATTTATAACGGAGCTGAGATCATACTCTACGGGAAGTATCTCAAGCTTACCGGCCTCTATCTTTGAGAAATCCAGAATATCATTTACAAGTCCGAGAAGTGTTTTACCCGCATCCCTTAAATCGTGAGCATATTCCAATATCTGCGGATCCTTGCATTCCCTCAGGATCATTTCGTCCATTCCGAGCACTGCGTTTATGGGTGTACGGATCTCATGAGACATATTTGACAGGAAGCCCGACTTGGCCTCTGACGCAGCTTTTGCAACCTTCAGCTCGTTTTCAAGTCTCTGCTCTTCCTTAAAGCGTCTTAAATAATCGGTAACCTCCGAAACCGTCTTATCTACAGCTTTATACAAAAGCTCAATTTCATCTCCTGTCCGGATATTCAATTCATGTATCTTCTTTTCATTCTCTTCTCTTTCATTATCAAGACCAAACGCAAAGGAATTCATAGCCGAGGCGATCTTGTTTATGGGCTCGGCAATTCTCTTCTGGGCATACAGATTCGCAAGATGACTGACCAGAAAGGCGATCATTGCCAGAAGGGTTAACAGCTTGAAATCAAACACCAGATTTCTTCTGATATCGAAGGCCATTCTCGCCCGGGCCCCCCTGTCTTCAAACTCCGAAGGATCAAAAACTCCGTCACCCATTATAATGCCGTTTAGGACAACTTCACCGTTTTCCATCTGTGTTCCGGGTGCAAATCCGGAGTTGGCATTATCTGTCTGTGATACACCGGACTCCTCCGATCCTTCTCCGCCAGGCCTTTCTCCCGGCCCTCCCATATGTACTCGATCCATTTGATTATCCGACAGATTACCGGAAACCGATCCCTCCAAAAACCCTTTGTCCTGCATAAAGGTAAGTGCCAGATCGGAATAAAGATAATTACTTAAAACCATTGCCGACGCACATAAAACAAAAGAAATAAGACCTATGAGCATGGTTACCTTTGTACTTAGGGAACGTTTCCTGCTGTTAAGAGTGAGCGGCTCACTTCTAACCTTTTGAATTTCAGTCCAGTCCATGTAATACCGGCTGTAAGGATAATATACAAACAGCCTTCGCGGTACGACATTGATGAAAACGATAAGAAAAGCCTCAGAAAGAAAGATCATAGGAACTGCCCATATAAACCGGGACATTATATCCCACCCGTCAAGGGATGCTCTTCCATCTATAAGAAGCAGTATCAGTCCGTTAAACGGACCTGAAAGGATGGTCATTATAAAAAGAATAAAGACCTGAGCACGATATCTTCCTCTTTTAAACCACCCCTTCTTCGAAAAAGCCGATATAAGGGCACTCATTATAAGGAATACGAAACCATAATAGATGTAGTTTTCATCGAACCCTGCCATCGACAGAGCCGTAAAAAGAGATACCAGCATACCGGGCATGTAGCCGCAGGTGCCTGCTACCAGAAAAGAGCCCAGACAAAAGACAATATTGGTAAAATAATCTCCGAGCAGGGAGGCAGACCAAAGGCACATAATATTTAACCCCGTACATAGGATAACCATAACGGTGCTTATAATAAACTGTCTATTTGCGTATTTTATATTTTGTGCCTTTTTATCGGTCATATTTACACATCCTAAATATATTTATTAAGCTGATATAAATGCCTTGTAGGTTCTATAGCCCTCGTAAATATCGGACTTACTGGTCACCTCCCAGGGAGCGTGCATGTTGAGGACCGCCATTCCGGAGTCAATAACGTTCATTCCGTAAAGAGCCATGATATAGGCAATGGTCCCGCCGCCTCCTACATCCACCTTTCCGAGTTCTGCAGTCTGATAGGCGATCTTCTGCTTTTCGAGTATTCCTCTGATATATGCAAAATACTCGGGATTCGCGTCATTTGAGCCGCTCTTTCCTCTGGAACCGGTAAATTTATTAAACACGATGCCCTTTCCGAAAAAGGCTGCATTTCTCTTTTCAAACTGATTTGCATAGAGCGGGTCGAAAGCCGCCGAAACATCACTTGAAAGCATCTTTGAATTGGCAAGCGCACGTCTCAAAGTAAGCTCGGAATACTCTCCCATTGCATTTAAAACCTCTGCGAGCGTGTTTTCGAAAAACTTGGATCTCATTCCGGTAGCACCGACACTGCCTATTTCTTCTTTATCGACAAGAAGACATACCGCCGTCTTTTTAACACTCTTAACCTCAAGGAAAGCCTTTAATGATGTATAGGAGCAAACCCTGTCATCCTGGCCGTAGGCTAGGATCATTGAGCGGTCAAGGCCCATATCTCTTGCCTTTCCTGCAGGAACCACCTCTATCTCGGCGGATTCAAAATCGCGTTCTTCAACGTCATATTTATCCTTGAGAATCTTTAAGATATTAGACTTAACGGCTTCTTTTGTCTTGCCCTTTAAAGGTTCACTTCCGATGAGGATATCCAGATTTTCACCTTCCACAACCTTGTTGCCCTTTTTTTCCATCTGCTCACCTGCAAGATGGATAAGAAGATCAGTAACGCAGAAAACGGGATCTCCCTCGTTTTCTCCGATGTTTACATTAACAACCGTTCCGTCTGCCTTTACTATAACTCCATGAAGTGCCAGCGGAAGGGTTACCCACTGGTATTTCTTTATTCCCCCGTAATAGTGTGTATCAAGGTATGAAAGCTCGTTGGATTCATAAAGAGGATTCTGCTTAACATCCATTCTGGGCGAATCTATATG
>JAILOD010000064.1 GCA_024691015.1 Lachnospiraceae bacterium | reverse complement strand
ACGGAGGTAGAGGTACTTGTTGACGACAGTGAGCTTTCCGAATTAAAGAAGAATATCGGACATGCAAAGGAAAAGCTTTACGGTCATTTCGGACAGAGCGGAAGAAGGGCGGAAAAGAACAGGCTGGCTCATGGCTGTGAGGGCATACTTCGTACAACCGGACAGCACCCGGGCGGTATCGTTGTGCTTCCTCACGGAGAAGAGATATATTCGTTTACTCCTATACAGAGGCCGGCGAATGATATGAAGACAAGCATCATAACCACACATTTTGAGTATCATTCGATCGACCATAATCTCCTGAAGCTTGATATTTTAGGTCACGATGATCCCACGATGATAAGATTCCTGCAGGATGCCACCGGAGTGGATCTTAACGAGATCAAATTCGATGATAAGGTTGTTATGGAACTGTTCAGCTCCACTGCACCACTGGGGATCACCAGTAAGGACATAAGGGATATACCCACCGGAACCTTAGGTATTCCTGAGTTCGGAACGGATTTTGTTATCGGTATGCTTGTGGATACGCAGCCAAAGAATTTTTCGGATCTTATCAGAATATCGGGGCTTTCACACGGAACGGATGTGTGGACGGGCAATGCCCAGGAGCTGGTTAATACCGAGGGGATGGAGTTGTCGGAGTGTATCTGTTGTCGAGATGATATCATGCTTTACCTCATAGCAAAGGGAATGGATCCTGAGCTCTCGTTTAAGACCATGGAGAGCGTCAGGAAGGGTAAAGGCCTGAAGGATGAGATGAAGGAGGCTATGATTGCCGCAAATGTTCCGGAGTGGTATATTGATTCCTGTCTTAAGATCAAATACATGTTCCCTAAAGCTCATGCCGCAGCCTATGTTATGATGGCCTGGCGTGTGGCCTGGTTTAAGATAAATAAGCCGCTTGCATATTATTCGGGCTTCTTCTCTATAAGAGCCGGCATTATTGATTATGCAACCATGTGTACCGGGCTAGCAACTCTTGAAGACACGCTTCAGCAGCTTCTGGATAAATACAAGAAGGTGGGAAAGAAGAAAATGACAGCCTCGGAGCTTGATCAGATAAGGGATATGAGACTGATCGAAGAGATGTACAAGAGAGGCTATGAGTTTGCACCGATAGATCTTAAAACCGTAGATGCCAAATATTTCCGTCAGATAGATGATAAGCGTATTATGCCGTCTCTTAAGACCATTGAGGGTGTGGGAGGCTCTCAGGCGGATAACCTGGTAAATGCGATCGTGGAGGCTTCAAAGGACGGAGACTTTTTATCCGTTGATGATTTCAGGGCACGTACGGGCTGCTCCGCAAATCTGGCACAGAAGTTTAAGGATCTGGGCCTGCTTGGGGACATACCGGATACAAATCAGATGTCTATTTTTGATTTTCTTAATTAAATTTTGAAAGAGGATATATGGTCAATATTATTTTTATTTCCGAAGCGGAAGAATCGTCAACCTTTTTACTGAAATCCAGATTTAAGGACAATTATATGAATGTCATAAATTGCGGATTTGACGTAAATGAGCTTTCATCAAAAAAACACAGGGCAGACCTGTTCTTCCTGTACATAGAGTTTATGGCCGATGTGCCCGAAAACTTCCTTATCTATCTAAGGGATACCTGCCTGGATGAGGAAAAATACATGGTGCTCTTCGGATATGAAATGGATCTGAAGAGAGTTTCGAAGTATATTCCGAAAATGCTTATAAGCGGGGTGTTCTTAAAAGACGACGGGATAGAAAATGTGGTAAACGGTACGAAAAAAATACTGAATTCCTTTGATAAAACAAATCTGGTCATTATTGATAATGATGTCAGCTATGTAAGTAAGGTCAGGATTCTTCTAAAGGATTTTTTCAATATCACCATTATAGAGGGCGATCTAAATGAGCTTAAAACGGCTCTTATGTCAAATCCGGAGTATATCATCCTGAATTCGGGAATGAGGGTTTCTTTAGCTCAGGGTCACCTTATCATGCAGGCGCTTTATGATTACATGAATTATTCAATGTCGATTCTGGGTATCAGAAGTGATCTGGGGATGGGCTATGAGGAAATGCTGGGGATAAACAGCGCAATGAGCATTCCGCCCGGAGCATCTCCCGAGATGCTTGCCGATGCAATAAAAGAATATCTGTGAAATGTCTGAAATTTAAAAGATGCAAAAAAATACCTGTAAAGCAGATGCTTACAGGTATTTTTTAAGTAGCCCGTAGCGGAATCGAACCGCTGTTTCCGCCGTGAGAGGGCGGCGTCTTAACCGCTTGACCAACGAGCCACAACACGTGAGATTATAATATAGACTAAATGAAAATGCAATACCAAAATTAAAATTTTTTTTAAATTGCTTGACGAAGTGCTTAAATAGTGGTAGTTTATACATTGTTACTGATGGAAGTGGGCTGCAAAAGCCCACTTTTTTATATGTCGGATGGCAAAAGCTTTTCGTTTTGCTTATCCGGAAAGATTTTACAGCAGGTAATGAATTATGGAAAGAAGTGAAATAGAAAAGAGATTTTATGATATGGTTAAGCCTCTGACCGATAAAAACGGATTTGAGCTTATCAAAACGGAATACGTCAAAGAAGGCGGAAATTATTTCCTGAGAGCCTATATTGATAAAGAGGGCGGCATCACCATTGATGATTGTGTTCTTATAAGCAGGATGGTAAGTAAGCAGCTGGATAAGGAAGACTTTATCGAAGATGCTTATACAATGGAGATTTCATCACCGGGCTTTATGACCGGAGAAAATAATGAATAAAGATCAGATAACGATCTAAAGAAAAGCAGCAGGAGGAAAGAAATGGCAGCAAAAAAACAAAAAGGTGAAACACGCGATATGAGCGGCGGATCAAATCTTGAAATGATGGAAGCGATCGCGCTTCTTGAAAAGGAAAAGGATATCAGCCGGGATGTATTATTCGATGCGATCGAGAATTCACTCATTACAGCGTGTGAAAAGCATTTCGGAGGAAAGAACGAAAATGTTCATGTAAATCTGGACAGGACTACGGGTATATACGTGCTCTTTGCGGAGAAGACCGTTGTAGATGAAGTTATGGACAGTGCAACCGAGATATCTCTTGAGGATGCAAAAAATATCGATCCGGCTGCCGAGATAGGTGGGATCGTAAGAGAAAACATTAGAAGCGACGGCTTCGGCCGGATCGTTACCCAGGCTGCAAAAAGCGTTATAATACAGAAGCTTAAGGAAGAAGAAAGAACGGCTGTATTTAACCGCTTTAACGGAAAGAGTCACGATGTGGTTACCGGAACCGTTCAGAGAATAAACGGAAAGAATATCAGCATCAACCTTGGAAAGGCAGACGCACTTCTTTCGGAGAACGAGCAGGTTCCCAGCGAACATCTTCGTCCTACCGACAGGGTTAAGGTTTATATCCTCGATGTAAAAAATTCACCCAGAGGACCGAAGATCATTGTAAGCCGTACCCATCCTGAACTTGTAAAATGTCTTTTCGAGAATGAGGTTGCCGAGGTATCGGACGGAACAGTTGAGATCAGAAGCATTTCAAGAGAAGCAGGTTCCAGAACAAAGATAGCGGTATATTCAAACAATCCCGATGTTGATGCGGTCGGAGCCTGTGTAGGCTTAAACGGAGCAAGAGTAAATTCCATCGTGGATGAGCTTAAGGGCGAAAAGATCGATATCGTAAACTGGGATGAGAACCCTGCGATCTACATTGAAAACGCACTTTCACCCGCAAAGGTAGTTTCCGTTATCGTTGACGGAGATGAAAAGACGGCAAAGGTAGTTGTTCCCGACTATCAGCTCTCTCTTGCGATCGGTAAGGAAGGACAGAATGCACGTCTTGCCGCAAAGCTTACGGGCTTTAAGATCGATATCAAATCGGAGACACAGGCCAAGGATGCGCCCGGCTTCCGTATGGAGGATTATCTGGATCTCGAGGATGAGGAATATTACGAAGAAGGCGAGTACGAAGAAGGCGAATATTACGAAGGCGAAGGAGTAGCTGAGGAATACGAGGAAGCTCCGGCCGATGAACAATATGAAGATTATGAAGAAGCAGCAGAACCAAACGAGGAGGAAACTTCCGACGCAGAATAAGGTTTCAAAAGATAAGGTTCTTTCAATGATAGGCCTTGCGGTCAGGGCAGGAAAGGTTGTAAGCGGCGAGTTTTCAACCGAGAAGGCCATCCAGACCGGAAAAGCAGCGGTTGTTATCGTGGCCGGGGATGCCTCGGATAACACAAAAAAGAAGTTTACGGATAAATGTAACTTTTATTGCATTCCGTTTCATATATACGGGACAAAGGAAAGTCTGGGACATGCAATGGGCAAAGAAGAAAGGGCATCGCTTGCAATAGAAGATATTAGTTTAGGACAGGAAATTCTGAAACGTTTGGAGGATTGTTAAATGGCAAAAATGCAGATAATGAAGCTTACAAAGGAATTAAAGGAAAAGGGCATTGAAATTTCCAATAAAGAGATTGTCAGCTTTTTAAGTTCACAGGGAGTGGAAGTCTCGAATCATATGTCATCCATAGATGATAAGGAAATACAGATGGTAAGAGACAGATTTTCCGGCAAGGGCGGTACGGTGAATAAAAATCCCGAAAAAGCCGATGCTCCCGCAAATAAGGAAAAACAACCGGAGGAGGCACCGAAGGCAAGGCCTGCACAGGGAGCAGCTCCGGCACAGGGAAAGGTGCTTGTGAAGAAAAAGAAGCCCAATATTATCTTCTCCACAAATACCGGCAATAAAAACGGCAGATCCACAAATGCCAACGGCAGACATATAGTACATATCAGCGGAGGAAAGATCGAACAGCCTCAGGCAAGAAAGCCTTTTAAGCATGTGGAAGTAACCTCTCCGGAATCCTTCCAGAAAAAAGAGGAACCCGTTAAGCCTGTAGTTGAACAGGAAAATATCCCGGCAGAACCTGTTAAGGAGGAGAAGGCACCTGAAAGTGAAACAGCCGTAAAGAGCCCGGAGAGAAAGATCTTCGGCAATATCTTCTCCGAATCCTATCAGGGAAGCAGACCTCAGAGAAATAATGATTCTGGAAACAGAGGTACAAACAACTCTAGAAACGGAGGCAATTATGCGTCGAATTCGGGTCAAAGGAGGGAAAGGCCGGCTTCGGCTCCTGGAGCGGGTCCTTCGAGAGATAGAAATGCTTCTGCACCTTATGGCAGGAACAGTGGCGGCCCTTCAAATAACCAGGGTAATTTTAGAGGAAACCAGAGGCCGGGTGCCAACCGCCCGGGTGAAAGACGCTCTCAGAGCTTTGAAGGGGAAGCTATCCCCCAGGATGCAGAGAAGCATCGGTCTGATGCTAGCAGGCGCAGACAAAGTGAGGAGCGTAAGAGAAAAGAACAGAATTATGAAAAACAGCGTGAAGAAAAGAATGTAAAGAAGTTTAATCCTCATGGCTTCCATAAGCCCGCACCTGTAGAGAAAAAGCCTGAGGAGGAGATAAAGACCATCACCATCCCCGATACGCTTACAATTAAAGAGCTTTCGGACAAGATGAAGATGCAGCCTTCGGCCATCGTTAAAAAGCTTTTTCTTGCAGGTCAGATCGTTACGCTGAACTCAGAGATAAGCTTTGAAGAGGCTGAAAACATTGCGATCGAATACGATATAATCTGTGAACACGAAGAAAAGGTTGATGTTATCGCAGAGCTTCTTTCAGAAGAAGATGATGCCGAGGAAACACTGAAGAAGAGACCTCCGGTTGTCTGCGTTATGGGACACGTTGACCATGGTAAGACATCGCTTCTTGACCGTATCAGAAAGAGCCATGTTACGGATAAGGAAAGCGGCGGTATCACTCAGGCTATCGGTGCTTACGGAGTAAAGATCGGTGACAGGAAGATCACCTTCCTTGATACACCCGGACACGAAGCATTCACTGCCATGAGAATGAGAGGCGCAAAATCAACGGATATCGCAATCCTTGTCGTTGCAGCGGATGACGGTGTTATGCCCCAGACAGTTGAGGCTATAAACCATGCCAAGGCTGCAGAGGTTAATATCATTGTTGCTGTAAACAAGATAGATAAGCCCAGTGCTAATATAGAGCGTGTTAAACAGGAGCTTGCCGAGTATGAGCTGATCCCCGAGGATTGGGGCGGAGATACCGTATATGTTCCCGTTTCGGCAAAGAGCGGTGAAGGAATAGACCAGCTTCTTGAAATGATCCTCTTAAGTGCGGATATGCTCGAGCTTAAGGCAAATCCTAACCGTCAGGCAAGAGGCCTTGTTATCGAGGCCCGTCTTGATAAGGGCAGAGGTACCGTTGCAACACTTCTTATCCAGAAGGGAACGCTTCATGTAGGAGACTGTGTTGCCGTTGGACCCTGTTACGGTAAGGTAAGAGCCATGCTCGATGAAAACGGAAAGCGCGTTAAGGAGGCAGGCCCTTCAACACCTGTTGAGATACTGGGCCTTAATAACGTTCCGGATGCAGGTGAGATATTTGTTTCACCCAAGACAGAGAAGGAAGCAAAGAACTTTGCCGAGACCTATATCGAGCAGCATAAGAAGGATCTTGTTGACGATACAAAGAAGAAGATGAGCTTAGATCAGCTCTATACACAGATTCAGGAGGGCAACTTAAAGGAGTTCAACATCATCATCAAAGCCGATGTTCAGGGTTCTGTGGAGGCTATGAGGCAGTCGCTTGAAAAGCTTTCGAATGATGAGGTTGTTGTTAAGATAATCCATGACGGTGTAGGTGCGATCTCTGAGTCCGATGTCTCACTGGCAAGTGCTTCAAATGCCATCATCATAGGCTTCAATGTTCGCCCTGATGCGGTTGCAAAGCAGTCAGCCGATACCGAAGAGGTAGACATCAGACTTTACAAGGTGATCTATCAGGCGATAGATGATGTGGAGGCAGCCATGAAGGGTCTCCTTGCTCCCGTATACGAAGAGAAGATTATCGGACACGCAGAGATCAGACAGATCTTCAAGGCATCCGGTATCGGAAATATTTCCGGTTCCTACGTGCTTGACGGTGTTGTCGAGAGAGGCTGCTCGGTACGTATCACTCGTGAGGGCGAGCAGATATTTGAAGGAAAACTGGCATCCTTAAAGCGTTTCAAGGATGATGTAAAAGAGGTTAAGGAAGGCTTTGAATGCGGTCTTGTATTCGAAGACTTTGATAAGGTAGCAGAGCTTGACCAGATTGAATTCTATAAGATGGTCGAAGTTTCAAGGGAATGATTAAATGAGAAAAAATTCAACAAAAAACAACAGGGTCAATGGTGAGGTGTTAAGAGCTCTTTCACAGATAATAAGAGACGTTCACGACCCGAGAGTCAATATGATGACGTCGGTTACGGATGTGCAGGTAGCACCGGACCTTAAGACCTGTAAAGTATTTATAAGTGTTCTGGGCGGAGCCGCAGAGAGAGAAAAGACCCTGGAGGGGCTTAACTCTGCAAAGGGCTTCATAAGAAGAGAGCTTGCAAGCAGTGTAAACTTACGAAACACACCGGAACTTACCTTTATTATGGATGATTCCATCGAGTATGGTGTGGATATGTCCAAAAAGATCGATGATGTTAACAGGAGGAATGCCGATGGTTGATGTTTTAAATATCATAAAAAATGCCGGATCCGTCGGTATTGCAGGACATGTAAACCCTGACGGAGATTGTGTCGGTTCCACACTCGGACTTTATAATTATCTGAAGAAGAATTATCCGGATAAAAAGGTTTCCCTGTTTCTCGAGGAGCCTCAGGAGATATATTCGTATCTAAAGGGTATTGATGAGATAATAACTCCGGAAAAGGAAACGGGAAGGGATGAAAGCTTTGACGTGTTCTTTGTGCTTGACTGCGGAAGTGCTGACAGGCTTGGTTTTGCAGGTAAATATCTGGAAACCTCAAAAGAAACCATCTGTGTTGATCATCACGTCAGCAATACGGGATTCTGCAAGTATTCTGTGATCGAGCCGGATATGTCTTCTACCTGTGAGCTTTTATACAAGATATTTAACGGAGAAGGTCTGGATATTGAGATCGCAAAATGCATATACACGGGTATAATACATGATACCGGTGTAATGCAGTACAGCTGTACATCGCCTGAAACCTTAAGAGTTTGCGCATCACTTATGGAATTCGGGTTTGATGCAAGCTGGATCATCGAAAAATCCTTTTATGAAAAGACCTATATCCAGAATCAGATACTTGGACGCGCAATTCTTGAAAGTGTTATATTCATGGACGGTAACTGTATCTTTTCCGCGCTTGATCAGAAGATCATGGATTTCTACGGAGTTACCGGAAAGGATATGGACGGCATAGTAAGTCAGTTAAGATACACGAAGGGTATCCACTGTGCTGTATTTATGTATGAGAAGGAGCCTATGGTATTTAAGGTTTCCTTAAGATCCGACAGTATGATAGACGTTGCAAAGATAGCAAGTAAATTCGGAGGCGGCGGACACGTTAGGGCGGCCGGCTTTACAATGAGCGGTACAGCTCACGATATAATCAATAATATTTCCGGAGATATTGAAAAAGAACTTAATGCAAACAGCGATGCTTAACGGGATTCTGCCCGTTTTTAAAGAAGAGGGTTACACATCTAATGATGTAGTAGCCCTTCTTCGCGGAATACTGAAAATGAAAAAGATAGGGCACACCGGAACGCTTGATCCGGCTGCAACGGGAGTACTTCCTGTGTGTCTGGGCCGGGGAACCAAGCTTGTTGAAATGCTTACGGATACGGATAAGGAATACCGTACCGTGATGCGTCTTGGCGTTGACACGGATACTGAAGACATGACGGGAACCGTACTTAAAACCGGTTCGCTTGATGGCATTGATGAGAACAGGGTGACAGATGTTCTTATGTCATTTGTGGGAGAT
>JAILOD010000020.1 GCA_024691015.1 Lachnospiraceae bacterium | reverse complement strand
AATACAAAAAAGAACCTATCCAGGATTTGACTTCCGATGGTCCGACTGTTATACCCATATTGCCCAAAAAAGTTTCCATTCCATCGGTTGCGGCAGGTTCACCAGTCATTCCCGGTCGTTTTATCACATCGTTATTGATGTCAAACTCATAAAACTTCAGAACATCATCACAATCATTAATGAAATCCGTTTTAGATTTATAATACGTATTCATATCGTACCCCCATGTCTTTTTACATGTCTCTATTCTGAATCCTATTTTTCAAGAATAACCAATAGATCAAGTATAAAATGAAAAGATGCCATACTATGCTTATTATCACGCTTCGAGTTTATACCCCATCCCCCAGATGGTCTTTATAAGATCGCCTTTCTCCCCCATCTTTGCTCTCAGCTTTTTAACATGAGTGTCGATGGTGCGGGCGTCGCCGAAGTAGTCGTAGTTCCAGACGTTGTTTAAGATCTTTTCGCGCGACAGGGCGATGTTTTTGTTTTCGATAAAGTAGACTAAGAGCTCGAATTCCTTGAAGCTGAGCTCGATCTCGCACCCGTCGATCATAACCGAGTGGGCGGCCTTATCTATAGTGATACCGCCGGCCTCCACGATCTCCACCTCACTTGCCGGATTGGTGCGCCTTAATATCGCATCCACGCGGGCTACCAGGATCTTGGGTGAAAAGGGCTTTGAAATGTAGTCGTCCACACCCAGCTCGTAGCCTAAAAGCTCATCCTTTTCCTCCGTTCGGGCCGTAAGCATTATCACCGGCACCTTGGAATACTGACGGAGTTCCCTCACCACCTGCCAGCCATCCATTTTCGGCATCATAACATCCAGGATAACAAGGGCGATATCAGAGTTCCCTTCCTCAAAAAAGGTGTCAACGGCCGCCTGTCCGTCAGGAGCCTCCAACACCTTGTAACCCTTCTTCGTAAGAAAGTCGTTAACCAGCTTTCTCATTCTGCTCTCATCATCTACAACCAGTATCTTTATCTCATCCATTTCATTCACCTTCGTATTCCATTTTCAGTGCACGTTCCCTAAGCTTCACCGCCTGTTCTCTCTCGGTAAGCTCCATTTCCCACTGGGCATATTTATTTTGAATTGCATTTTCATAATTTAAAATGGTTGGATTATCGGAATTCATTGCGATCGCAAACATTGCAATAAGCGCAACGATCAGAACGGCATTTACTATCGCCATAAAAATAAATCTCTTTTTATACTCAACCTTTTCCTTCGGACGTATAATCCTTGTGGGAATATGGACCTCTTTGGTTTCATCCTCTAAGGCATAGCGTGAAAAGAGTGGCAGAGGAGAAACTTCATCCTCTCCGAATCCGCTCTTAATGAGTTTTTCGCGCACCTCCTTCAAAAACGCATTTCCAACGGGAGTGGTAAACATGCGGTTTGAAACCATTTTCTCGTAGACATTCTTAACGCTTCCCGGATCATCGTAATTCATGCGGGCTTTAATATAAGCCGCTTTTTTCACCTCATCCCGGGCACGTGCCGCATCCGCTTCGCTATTGAATTTATATCCTTCAACGATAAGCTCTGTGTCACTCATAAATTATCTCTTAATCTTTTTTTCCTTCTTTTCTTCGTACATATGCTCGTCGGCTCTCGTAATGCAGTCATCAAGGGAAAGCTTTTCATCAGGCTCCACCCTGAACTCACCCACGCTTAGTGAAAGGCTGAAATCACGCCTGCGTTCGGAATTAAAAGATTTAACCCCCATACGTATAGCCTCTTTTAAATTGGCTGAATCCGCCTCTCCTATGATCAGAAACTCATCTCCGCCGTAGCGCATGATGAAGTCATTTTTATCGCAGGTACCGATAAGTATCTCGGCAGCCGCCTTTATGGCCTCATCTCCGCTCTCGTGTCCGCATTCGTCGTTGATCTTTTTCATATCATCAATATCCACAAAAAGAATACGGGCCGTCATTCCCTTTGCCATTATCCTGTCATAAATAGTCTTACCCACTCTGTCGTAACCGAACCTGTTATACAGATTTGTAAGAGAATCCCTCACATAAAGGTTATCCAGCATACCGTTAAGATTTCTTAAAACATTCTTCTTCCTGACGTTCTCGATCGCGATATTAATATACGACAGAGCACTCTCTAAAAGATTCATCTCGATAGTCGGCGAAATATCGTTCATCGCAATATATCCGATGGAATTTGCTTTGTAATGAAGAGGGTAAAAGATCATAAACCTCTCTCTGGAAATGATCTCATTAGGAAGAAGCTCCTTTTTGGGAAAACGCCTGTATACATGCTTTACACTGGGCTTCATATTGCCCTTGGCTACGGCTCCGAGGATCATATTATCCGAGAAACCGATGCGTTTATTATCCCATTGGGCCTTTTCGTAATTATCAAAATAAAAATCGTTTATACACATAAAAACATTGTCACAGAAAAAGCCGTTACTGTGCTTCTCCACGACATCACATACCCCTGCCAGATCGTCTGCATCAAAAAGATCGGCAGCAAGGTTTTCCTGTGTGCGATAATAATTCTTCATAAACTTCGAACGTGCAAAATATCGGTCTTTAAGCAGTTCGGTTTCATCCTCATCCCCTCTGCCGCAACCGCAGGACTCCGAAAAGATGAGATTGTACTCATTTGCGATATCATCTATGGGATTTCCGTTATCGATTATATCCATAAGATTTCTTATGGCTGAATAGGAGGTTTTTTCATAATCCCTGCTGATCGTTGAAATCCTCGGCCTGTGAAGAAAGGCGGAATCGATATTATCAAAACCGGTAACTATAACATCCCCGGGAACATCTATTCCTTCGCTTTCAAAGATCTCACAGACTCCGAGAGCCATATCATCGTTTCCACTGATAATGGCATCCGGCAGCTCATAGTCATCCAGTATAAGCTGTCCTACCTTTCTTCCGGTTTCGTACTGCCAGTCCCCATCTATTATCACAATATCCTTTTTATCTATGCCATGTTCCTCACAGGATGTTTCAAACGCCAGCTGCCGCTGATCGGATTCATAGCCCTTAACACCGGTGATAAATACAAAGCTTTTGGCCCCATGCTTTTCGATGACATGATCTACCATTTTCTTCATTGCATCGAAATTATTTACTCCTATGAAATAAAGCCCCTCAACAGGATACTCTATAGATATGCCGGGAATCTTTGCCTCTTTTATCTTATCTCTGATCTTATATCTCTCATCTTCCTTGACTATCTGATTTCCTTCAACGATAACTCCGTCGAACATCGAAAAATCGGGAAGTGAAAAAATCTCATACTCAGCGCGGTTTGCGGGTGTATCTTCAATACGTCCGTAACAGTCAAATGCATACAGTCTTACGTCTTCATGCTCGTCCACATATTTTTTCAGACCGCGAAGCATGCTGCTTACAAGTTCATAATTCCAGTCAGTTGTAAAAAAACCTATTTTTTTCATTATTTTAAACCCGCTATATTTAAGTTTTATGCCGGTTTTCGATATAAATCTCCAAAGGACATACCATATAGATTATATATGAAAACAATGATTACAACAAGTATTATCCGCAAGCTTTGATCCCGGTCAAAACTTGCTTTATTAATGAAAAAAGGCCCCGGGAATTCATCATCCCGGGGCCTTAAAAAATTATGATCAGTCAAGCCTGAATCTGTTAACGATATTGATAAGGTTGTTTGCAGTCATCTGCTGCTTTGTAGCCATATCCGCAACGGAATCAACCGCCTGTGAAACACTGTCAACGCTCTCGGTAACGTCTCCGCTTCTCGAAGCCGTCTCCTGAGTGGACTCAGCAATGTTCTGAACTGCCTTATTTACCTCATCCATAGAGTTCCTGATCGCATCCGTCATCTCGTCGATCTTGCCCGCAAGAGTACCGAAGAGCTCAGCATCCTGTCCGTACTGCTTACCGATCTGAACGAAGTTGTCGTAGTCGGAAGCAACGGTTCCGGTTACGAAATCAAGAAGCTTCTGAGAAGAACCCGAGAGATCGTCGAAGGCATTCTGTACATCGGAAATAGTGCCGTGGATCTGGTTTACAGCCTCTGCTGTTTCTGTTGCAAGCTTGTTGATCTCGGAAGCAACAACCGCAAACCCCTTTCCTGCCTCTCCTGCTCTTGCAGCCTCGATAGAAGCATTGAGAGATAAGAGATTGATCTGGTCTGCGATCTCGGAAATAACATTTGCCATATTCTCGATGTCGTGAACCACCTGAGCCTTTTCATTTGCTTCCTTAAGCTCTTTACTTCTCATATCAGCAGTGGTAATAGCTGTTTCATGTGACTTAAGCGATGATTCCTCGATCTCCTTCGCACGTCCCATGATCCTTTCAACTTCCGTATTGGTCTGTTCCGTCTCCTGAGCAAGACCTACAACGGAATCGTTAACCTCTGCAACCGAAGCACTAACCTGCTCTGTTGCGGCGCCGGTGCTCATCATAGCGTCGTTTACGACACTCATATTCTCCTGGATCTTGGAGAACTCTGCCGAAAGCTCTTCGCTCATTGCACCGAGTGTATTGGAAGCATCGTTTATCTCGTTGGACTCACCCGCAATATCCTGAATGATACCCTTATTGCTGTCGTACATTTCATTAAGGGAATCACTCATATGACCAAGCTCATCCTGCGACTTTGAATGGATGTGATCGATAGTAAAGTTACCCTCTGCAAGCTGTCCGGCGAACTTCTCAACGACAGCAAGCCTCTTGACAATAGATGAAACAATAACATAAACAAGTAATCCGCCAAGTATAAGGGCTATAATAAGAATTATGATATTGTTTCTTACCAGTGCGGTAACATCTTCTGTCTGTTCAGCCTGAGTGATCTGAAGCATCAGCTTCCAGCCAACCTCGGGCATCGTCATATAATAAAGATCCCAAACCGTACGTCCGTCTTTATAGGTTGTCTCTCCACTATCGGAAGCGATAACCTCCTGACCTGCGGCAGCAAGAGAAGCGTTTGAATCAGCTGTGATATTCTCACCATTCTGCGATTTTGCAGGATCAGAGCAATACAGGTACGTACCGTTTGAAGTTACCAGCATAGCAGTACCGGTCTTGCCCATCTTTATCTCGGAAGCCTCTGTTTCGATGGTACCAAGCTCTATATCAACGGTAACGCAGCCCTTGAAGTTGCCCTCGTCATCAAAGAAAGGAGCCGAACAGCTGGCCATGATGGTTCCGGATGTAGGATCGTAATAAGGGTCTGTCATAACGGCCTTAACGCTGGAAAGTGCCTTTGCGCTGGTGTAATATTCCTGGCTGAAATAATCGTATTCAGCATTGGAATAATCCATGGTCTTTACGATCTCTCCTCCGTCCTTATACCAGTAAGGACCGTAATACTCTTCACCATAGCTGTAAACGTTGGGCTCAAACCACACACCGGATCCCAGGACCATATCGTTTCCGTTAACGATACCCTTACATATGGACTCTATCATAGAAACGGGGACTGATTTATGGATCGCCCCTATGGTAGACGCCAGATTTTCCGTGGTTGTTCTGATCGTTTTAAGATCCGAATCCATCTTGTTCACGGAAGCTTCAAGTGTTTTCATTGCTGCAGCATCAACCTTTTCGTTGATGACATTCTTGCTCATGTTTGCGTTGACGATCGTAATGATGATCAGCACAGCGGCAAACGCGGGCAAAATGCAAAGCAGCATCTTTGCTTTGATACTAAGTTTGTTGATCATGTCGGCTCTCCTTATAAAAACCTCATAGTAATGTGACCCGGATATATATTTTTACATAAACGAGTCAGTGTAAATTATTATCCAATTCTATCATAGAAAAGATATCAATTCCAACGATTATGTTAACTAATTGACTCTTTAGATATACTTATTTTTAATAATATCGTCAAAAGATTAAACATCCTCTTCTACAACAAAAGGAGGATGCCCTTTCAGACACCCTCCGTGAATTACTTAACCGGCGTATTAACTATTTAACCTGATTCGGAATGAACATTACTATATCCGGAACATAAGTCAAAAGTAAGAGCAGGCCTATCATGATCGCGACCATCGGAAGGATCTCTTTTATAACGCCTCCTATCTTACACTTTCCGATACCCGCTACAATAAAGAGCAGCATACCGAAGGGAGGTGTCGAAAGACCGATCATCATGTTGAAGCAGATGATAACACCGAAGTGAACCAGATCGATGCCCATAAGCTTAACAAGAGGAAGGATCATAGGAACGAACACCAGCTGGATCGTGGAAACATCCATTACACAACCAAGCAGAAGGAAAACAACATTAACAACCAGTAAAAAGATATATTTGTTATCTGTAATATTGAGAACCGCCTGAGCGATAACCTGTGAAACCTGTTCTCTCGAGATGATATATGAGAAAAGCATTGAAGTACCTGTAAGAAGTGCAAGAGTTGCAGTGTTTGCAGCCGACTTCTTGATAACCTTCCAAAGCTTCTTAGGTCCCATTGTTCTGTAGATAAGTGTTGAAATAAGGATGGCATAAGCCGAAGCCAGCGCACCGGCCTCTGTAGGTGTACAAACACCTGTGTAGATGCCTCCAAGAAGGATAACAACGGTAAGGAGTGCGGGAAGTGCCTTAAGTGTGGCAATACCGAACTGTTTCTTTGTCATTACAACACCGGCAGGATATTTTCTCTTGTAGGATATGATGGCCACATACACACCAAGTGCAACTGCAAGCAGAACTCCGGGAACCATACCTCCCATAAAGAGCTTTCCGATGGAAGCGCCGCTGAGCATAGCATAAATGATCATGGGGATCGAGGGCGGGAAGATGGGCCCGACCGTTGCGGATGCCGCAGTGATCGCACTTGAAAACTCCGCATCATAGCCTTCCTTTTTCATCTGCTCAATCTCCATGGTACCGATACCGGATGCATCTGCTATGGCAGAGCCCGTCATACCCGAGAAGATAAGAGATATAAGAACGTTAACCTGAGCCGTGCCGCCCTTAAGCCTTCCCAGAAGGCCGTTACAGAAGGCGAACATCTTGTCCGTGACCTCGCTCTCATTCATGACATTTGCCATAAAGATAAAGAGCGGAGCCGCAAGCATCGTGTAATTTGAAAACATGTTTCCGGTGGTAACCGAGAAAACCTCACCGAGAGCCGCAGGCCTGGTGATCAGAATATATACAACAGAGGCGATCAGCATTGAAAATGATATGGGCATTCTGATCACAAAACAGATCGCCAAGATCAGAAATAATATCAGGATTGCGTAATTCATTCTGTTTTAGCCTCTTCTTTCTCTTCAAATTTCATTGTCAGCGCCTTTTTGATATTAAACGCCGATCTGATTATGATCTCCGCCAGCATAAAGAAGAACGGAGAAAAAACGTATCTGTAGGGTATCTTTAACACACCCGTAGTCATTGTGGATTTGGCACAAGCCTGAACACTTGGTATAAAAGCGATAAGAAGGAATACCACCAGCATAATGTTGTAAAGCACAAGGCAGAACCTCTTTCCGTTATTTCCCAGCTTGTCGTAAACAAGACCGAACACAACGTGCTCGTCATTTTCCATAGCCTTTCCGACACCGAAAAACATGGTCCACATATATCCGAGTATTGAAATCTCGTAGGTCCAGGTAACCGGGATCCTGAAGATGTATCTTGAAAGGATGGAGATCATAAATGTTACGAATATCACTATAAAAGCAATTGAGGTAACACCTACGTCAAATATGTCGAGTATCTTTTTCGCGATACTTTTTTCCTGCTTTTCAGAGGACATAGCACTATCTCTCCTTGATATGATTATGATAAGCCCCGCTTACCCGTTAAAAGATAGATAAGCGGGGCTGTAAAAGTCACAGTTTATAATAATTATTTAGCTGCGTCCTGGATCTTCTTGTAAAGGTCCATATCCCAGTCTGCTGTCTGATCGGGATGATCCTCATAATATTTCTGAGCATTTGTCTTGAAGTCTTCGATATCAGGATAGGTAATTGTGCAGCCGTTCTCCTCAAGAATAGCTATATCCTTCTCTTCTTCCTCGATACGAGCGTCATCGTTAACACCCTTTGCATATTCCATAGCGTCTGTAACAGCCTGCTTCTGAGCATCTGTAAGTGAATTCCACTTATCCTTGTTGATCATGGGGATGATGGAGTCTACTACGTGATTTGTGATAGCTACATAAGGAGCAACCTCATAGAACTTTGCGCTTACGTCTGTGGGAAGAGGGTTATCCTGTCCGTCAACCGCACCTGTCTGAAGAGCTGTGTAAAGCTCTGAGAAAGCAAGAGGAGTGGGGTTTGCACCAAGAGCCTCACCAAGGTTAAGCCATGTCTCTGAGTTGGGCATTCTTAAAAGTACGCCGTTCATATCCTTGTATGCATTGATCTCCTTATTTCTTGTATTAACAACACGGCTTCCGAGATAGAAAGCTGAAAGGGGAACTGCGTTAACTGCTGACTCGATCTTGGGGAAGATATCGTTCTTTCCGATATCGCCGTTAAGAGTGTTTGTCATGTGATCGTATGAGCTCCAGAAATAAGCGGAACCAACCATTGAGCACCACTCAAGGCCTGACTGTGTTGCAAGAGTAGGGAATGAGATGTAGGCAAGATCTGCCTGACCTGTTGTAAGTGCATCCCATTCTGCATCGGCTGAGAAAAGTGTGCCGTCTGCATATGTCTTACAGGTTACCGAACCGCCTGAAAGCTCTGCTACCTTCTCTGCGAAAGCATCCATAGCTGTTGTGTGTGAGTCGCCTGTAACGGATACTGATGTGAATGTAAGCTCAACTGCGGGATCGGAAGCTGCCGCTGCATCTGCTGCGGGTGCTGCTTCTTCTGCTGCAGGAGCTGCCTCCTCTGCTGCAGGTGCTGCCTCTTCTGCTGCGGGAGCTGCCTCCTCTGCTGCAGGTGCTGCCTCTTCTGCTGCGGGTGCCTCTGCTGCCGGAGCTGCTGCCTGCTGGCTTGCTCCACAGCCTGAAAGCATTGCTGCTATCATTGTGAAACTTAATACTGTTGCTAAAATCTTTCTTTTCATATCTTGCCTCCACTTTTAAAAATATATTTGCAGGCTTTAAGCCTGTAAGTACCTTATTTACCGAAGAAGTACTTTCTGAAATTATTAGTCATTCTTCTGAACTGTTCAATTTCCATTCTCTTGGAACTTGTAAGTAATGCATCATCCTGCTTTCTGGACTTTGTTGTGATATTCAACCCTTCAAGCTGCATGTGATACTTGGAATTTACCGGATATACCTGGCATTCCACCATGGATGCAGCTCCTAAAAAGTCCATAAGCTCGGCTGCCCTTTCAGGCTCTTTTTCGTAGTTTTCAACGAGCCATACATAGAGGTCCGGATGGAAGTTTGCCATAACTCCCGAATAGCCCGCGCATCCCATCTTTAAGCTCTCGAGAAGAGTAGCTCCGTTTGCGTTGAATATCTGAAGCTCGCTTCCCTTAACAGCCTCTGCCTTTGCCTTAAGACCGGAAAGCTCACAGCAGGTATCCTTTAAGAAGGAGAATTTACCCGTATCGGCACACCATTTGAGGAGCTCAGGTGACAGCACTCTCTTATAAGGATAGGGGCATTCATAAACTCCGAAGCTGTCTGCCTCTATATGGTCTATAAGATATTCGATGGACTTCTTTGCAACGTCCTCGCTCTCACCCTCTTTTGCAAACTGGTTTGAAATGAAAACGTATGCACCTACCCCGGCATCTATTACCCTCTGTGCTTCTTTTATCTGATCCTCCACGTTTTCGGCAACGTGTCCGGAAGCCACAACCTGAATGTGCTTTGGCGTGTTATCGATCACAAATTTCGCAAGCTCGAAACGCTCTTCTGCGTTTAACTGAAACATCTCGCTGGACTGACATACGGCGAAGATACCTGTAACACCCATTTTATCGTACCATTCGATGATCTTTAAAACACCGTCATAGTCAATCTTTAAGTCATCTGTAAACGGCGTGATCATTACCGGCCAGACTCCTTTATTAATTTTCATTTTTATCCTCCGATTATTGTTAAGGCCCTCCCCTATGTCTGCGGTGGGGCGTTCTCCGTCCGGTTTTCATTCGCACGCGCTGCGTTTTCGGATTTTCAAGATTGCTATCCGATTTAAGTAAATTTTACTACTACATTATGTATATTACTTGCAATATCGTATGCAGTACGATTTTGTACTTTTTGCAAAAATATGGTATTGTAAATAAAATAATCTTATTATTACCGGAGACCAAAAATGAAGGAAATATTTGACGAATACTGCTGGACCAAGCAGAAAAAGGTCCTGATCTATGATAATCACCATGTTAAAGGACTGGGCAATTTCGCCCACTGGAACTTTACTGAGTCCATAAATCCCTCTCCCATGCATATCCACTCCAATATGATAGAAATGCACTGTATGGTTAAGGGACAGCGTTATACCCAGATAGAAAAGGACGGTGATATAACGCGCTATATTTGTACGGGTAATCAGGCCTTTTTAACCTTTCCGTTTGAAATTCATTCAAACGGCAACATTCCCCAGTCTCCCTGCGAATTTTATGCCTTTCAGATCGACGTATCCGACCCGAACAATATGCTGGGCTTAAGCCCGGAGTACAGCCGTAACCTTTACGACCAGCTCAAGCAGCTTAAAAGCCATCATTTAAACCTTACATCATCACACATGAACTACGTTATCTCAGCCTTTAATTTCTTCAGTGAAAAGAATCCGGATTCAACAAAGATCGGCGTACAGTTTCTGACCTGCTTCCTCTTTACCCTGCAATACCTTCAGCCTGTTGAAAATGCTGACAAAAGGGAAACCGATCCGGGCATTGCCTCCTCAGTCGATTATATAAAGTCCCATTTATCGGACAATTTAAGACTCAGTGAGCTTGCTGATGTCAGTGGCTACTCCCTGTCCAGATTCAAGTTTAAATTCAAGGAAGAGATCGGCATAACACCGGCGGAGTACATCACTCTTCAAAAGGTGGAGCAGGCCAAAAACCAGCTGATCTCGACAGACCAGAGTATTACCGAGCTTGCCTACTCCCTGGGCTTTTCCACCAGTAACTATTTCTCTTCCGTCTTTAAAAAAATACTCTCCTGTACCCCAAAGGAGTACAGGAGATTGTATCAGTCCGGCAATAATGCCGTATAATATTATTCTACTTCTCTTAAGAGTCTGTCCAGCTTCTCTACGGCTTCCTTAGGGATTGAAGTGAACGGACCGTTCAGCATCTCTTCAAGAGTGAAAAGTTCATCCTCGAAGGGAACCGGAACCTCTCTTAAATATACGTGATAATTTTCATCTAATATCTTTCTCGTAGGTTCATAGGCCAGAAGCTCCTTATACGGTGTAAATATACTGTACTTCTTTCTGTAAGGAGTAGTGGGCTTATATTCAAAGCTGTAGGTTCCGGCAAGTGCTTTAAAGCATACCGAGCTGCCATCCTGCTTAAGGCCGGATATCCCGTCCATTCCCGCTGCCGCCTTTTCTATTTCGCCTGCATCGGCATCCGGCAGAACAACAACAGCCTCACTGTCAAAGGGAACCTCAAATTCAAACTTAAGCTTATCTCCTTCTATCTTCCAGGAAGACCTGATAAGACCCGCTGCCGAATTTAGCCTTGCTTCTGCCGATGTGATATGATGATCCGGAAGAGGCTTTACAGTGAATGCCTTGAAGCCGCCCTTCTCCTTATCGGGATTGATACCAAGCATATTTCTGAACATCCATTCCACAATGGAACCATACGAATAATGGTTTAAGGAATTCATTGCAGTACCGGATATCTTACCGTCCGGTTCTACTGAATTCCAGCGCTCCCAGATGGTTGTTGCACCCATTATTACCTCATATAACCATCCCGGATAACCTTTCTCCATAAGCAGATGATATGCCAGATCATTCATCCCGTTTTCCGAAAGCACCCGGCAGAGATAAGGCGTACCCACAAAGCCGGTCTCAAGGTGATAACGGTTCCTCTGAAGCTTTCTTAAAAGTCCTCTTCTTACCCTTTCCTTATATTCTTCGGGAGTAAGTCCGAAATAAAGAACAATGACATAAGCAGTCATAGTATCGACCGCAAGACGTCCGCTCGGAGAGAAGTATTCCTTCACAAAGGCATCATATATCTTTTTGGCATGTGCTTCATAAAAAGCGGCATCCTCATCCTTGCCTATGATCTTTGCGGCAGTGGCAACTATCTTTGTCGAATAATAATAATATCCGCTCGCTATCATATTGGGATCCGTCTCGCCGTACACCCCTCCCGGATAATTTCCGTCAAGGGCAAGCCAGTCGGCATAGTGCGAACCGGTATTCCACAGTCCCTTACCACCGTCAGCGTCATCCTCACGCTTCATGAAGTCTACCCAGCCCTTCATGGACTCATATTGTCTTACAAGTATTCCGCGGTCTCCGTAATGAAGATAAACATTCCAGGGGATGATGGTAGCTGCATCTGCCCAGGCTGTTGATGCACCGCCGGGATAATTTGCCACAGGGACAACATCGGGAACCGAGCCTCCCATCTTCTTCTGTTCTTCGTATAAATCCTTTCCGTATTTGGTATAGAATGCATACGTATCCATAAAGAAGCAGGCCGTGCCCGAGAATATCTGAGCATCTCCCGTCCATCCGTATCTTTCATCTCTCTGGGGACAATCTGTGGGAACATCCACGAAGTTACCCTTCATTCCCCATTTTGCATTAAGCACAAGACGATTAACCAGCTCATCGGAGGTTGTTATGCTTCCAAGCTCCTCCATTTCGGAATGGATAACCTCTCCCTCAAAGTCATTCAGATCTATCTCGCCTTCCCAGCCGGTAACCTTAACAAACCTGAAGCCGTAGAAGGTAAAGTGCTGACGTACACGTCTATCCTCCCCATCTGATATATAAGTAAACTCGGCCTTCGCAGTACGAAGATTATCCCTGTAGAAGTTTCCGTCCTGAAGGATCTCTCCGAACTGAAGATATATCTTTGTCCCCTTCTTTGCGTGAGCATTGAATGCGAGCATTCCGACCATGTTCTGGCCCATATCCAATACACTCTCACCGGCGGGAGTATGGATAAGCTCTACCGGCTTTATCTTATTTATCACCTTTATGGCGGGTGACAATCTGGGGGTCAAAAGTGACTTATCTATATCGATGACTTCGGTTTCATACTGTCTCGTTGTATCGGCGGTCATATCAATAACTTCACCCGAATAGATACCGCTCTCCATAATGTGGCCGTTTCTTGC